>CANPXJ010000051.1 GCA_947585915.1 uncultured Bacilli bacterium
TAAAAGAAGGAAAGAGTTGGAATATGAATAAGTTTAAAGAAAAGAGACTAGAAAAAGCTGTAAAAGAGTTAAAAAGATTAAGTAGAGATAAAGAAGTAATGGAATTATATGATAGAGAGATGAAAGAAAAAATAGACACAATGCTAACATATAATCAAGGAAAGTCTGAAGCTAAAAACGAAGCAGCAAAAAATTTCTATCAAAATGGCGTAGACAAGGAAGTAATATGCCAATCATTAAACTTAACTGAAGAACAACTTGAGGAAATATTAAAACAAGAAAGCAACTAATAAACAGTTGTTTTTTAATTGAAGTATTAGCTTACTTATATAAACATCAAAATTTTCGTGTATTCGCTTTAAATCGTCTTAATAGCCATAGGATTTAATAATTGTATGACTTTACTTTATTATTTTCATCTCTATATCATTGAACTATTGAAATACATATTTTTCCGTTAGGACGCTTAGATTTTTTAACAAACATTAATGTTTCACCGCTAAAAATAGTACTTTTGCAATATTCTAAAATAACTGACATAATACAATAATATTTTTTCTACAATAGTATACAACTTAAAAAAACGTAAAATGAACAAATATTTGAGTTTAGGTAAAAATATTACTTGACACGATTTAATTTTCAATATGAATTTTGTGAAACATTATGAAATTTTGAAAATTAAATCTAGGGTACAAGCCCCGCTGCTTGCGGCGGGAAATATAAATTGATTTAATTCCTATTCAAGCTCCGTTGCTTGCGACGGGGTAGTTGACAAGAAAAAAGATGAAATTGTGGAAAACTTTTTCATCTTTTTGACTTAAAAATAAGGTAAACAACTCCAAAATTTAGTATAATTTAATTAGCTACTAGAAATTAGTACTAAACAAAAATATGGAGGTTGTTTACATGAATAATATTACCACAAATACTTATGAAATGAAACGGGAGATTAATAATTTTTCAAAAAAAATTTTTAGAGGATTTAAAAAAAGCACATCAAAGTTTGTAGTTGATATGCAATATGGACTAGCTAAAGGAGGTAGTTGTTTAATATCTGAAATAGCAAGATCATTAGATGAAGATATTAAGTTAGGAAATACAATAGAAAGATTATGTGATAATTTAGCTAATATGAAGACTATAGAAAAAGAACAAATATGGTCAAATTATAAAGAAGAAGTAAAAAAGAATATAGATGAAGAAGATGTAATTGCCTTGTTTGATGATAGTGATATAAATAAAGAATATAGTAAAAAGTTGGAAGATTTAGATCGAGTAATGGATGGATCAAGTCAAGATAAAAAAATAGTAAATGGTTATCATGTATGTGAAGCAACAATACTGACAAAAAATGAAAAACAACCAATAAGTGTGTATAGCAAAATATATTCATGTAAAAGCAAAAATTTTAAAAGTAAAAATACCTATACATTAGAAAGTATAAAAGCAGTAGAATAAGTAGCTAGTGATAAATTTACAGGAGTATTTGATCGAGGATACGACGATAATAAAATATATGATTATATGAGTAAAGGGAGAAGAAAGTTTGTAGTAAGAATAGATGATGAAAGGAAACTATTGTTTAAGGGAAAAAAGAAAAGTGTAGAAGAAGTGAGCAAAAGAAGAAAAGGGAAAATAATAATGAAGCTGTTGTTTGATGATAATGAAGAAACAGAAGTCATGTTAAGTTATACAAAAGCGACATTACCATATAATAAAAAAGAATATAATTTAGTAATAGTATATGGACTAAGTGAAGCACGTCCGATGAAGTTATTAACAAATATAGAAATAAAAAATAAAGAGGATGTAATAAAAGTAGCAAGATTATATTTATCAAGATGGAAAATAGAGGAATATTTTCGAGGAAAGAAACAAGAATATGAATTTGAAAATATGAGAGTAAGAACGTTAGAAAGTATGAACAATTTAAATATGATGCTAACAATACATTTAGGACATATAGCAATACTAGCAGAAAAGATAAATAAGAACATATTAGCAATAAAAATAATATATGAATCAAAGTCATTAAGAAGAAAATCGATAGTATGGTTAAGTCAGATTGCAAGAGGAATAAAAAATATCTTAGCATATGCACATGAAGGGATAAAGAGTTGGCAAGATATAAAAATTAAAGTACATAACAAACAGTTACAATTAAAACTGTAGTAATTAATTTATATTAAGACTCAAAAAAAGGACATTTTAAGATGTTCTATTTAAGCATGGATAAAAAACTATAAAATAAAAATTTTTAACATATTTTTATCTTGTATATTAAAATCCTTTAAAATTACTCAAAAAAATTTATAAAAAACCTAAACTCAAAAACAAATATGCTTGCATTAAAAAAAAAAATAGAGTATACTGATTATAGTAAGGAGGAGACAAGAATGAATTCAAATGAAAATCAAAAGAAAGGAAATACTGTTTTATTAACTGTAATAGCAATAGCAACATTATTAGTAGCAGTAGTTGGAGCAACTTTTGCTTATTTTACTGCAACTGTTACCGGTAATGATCAAGCTAGTTCTGTTATTGTTAAAACTGCAAACTTAGGAACAATTACATTTACAGATGGCGATGAAATAAAATTAGAAAACGCTTTACCAGGTGCAAATAAGAGTAAAACATTTACTATAGAAGCAAAAGAAGCAACAATTCCTATTAAGTATGGTATTAAGTTAAATATTCAAACTAATAATTTTGTTGATACAACTGAAAAAGGTGGTAGTGACTTAGTTTATTCTTTAAGTGGACAAGTTACTGGGTCAACAAGTAGTTCAGGACATGCAGTACAAACAGTTGATGAGGGAGCTATATCTCAAAATTCTGGAAGCATTTTTGCTGGTAGTGGAACATTAGGCGTTGGAGAAAAACATACTTATACATTTACAATAAAATTTAAAGAAACTAACTCTGACCAAAATTCTAACCAAAACAAAACGTTTATTGGTGCTCTAGAAGTTACTACTGGAGATGCAAGTAGTGAAACATACTATAATGATGCTAATAAAGAAGGAACTACAACACAACCAGGAGCTGAATAATATTGAATTAGTGCTGAAAAGCACTTTTTAATTGCTTAAATCTCTAAAATTTTGTATAATCAAATAGAAGGAGTGATAAAAATGGAATTAAAGGGAAGTAAAACTGAAAGTAATTTAATGGCAGCTTTTGCTGGTGAATCACAAGCAAGAAATAAGTATACGTACTTTGCTTCAAAAGCTAAAAAAGAAGGGTATGAACAAATAGCTAGTATTTTTGAAGAAACGGCTAATAATGAGAAAGAACATGCTAAAATTTGGTTTAAATTATTAAATGATGGGGATATACCTACTACTTTAGATAATTTAAAAGCAGCAGCTGAAGGTGAAAATTATGAATGGACCGATATGTATGCAGAATTTGCTAAAACCGCTAAAGAAGAAGGATTTGATGATATAGCTTATTTATTTGAAAGTGTTGGAGCTATTGAAAAACATCATGAAGAAAGATTTATTAAATTGGCTGATAATATTGAAAATCATTTAGTATTTAAAAAAGGAGAAGAAACTGTTTGGATTTGTCGTAACTGTGGACATGTTTATTATGGCAAAGAAGCTTTGAAAGTATGTCCAGTATGTAAGCATCCAGAAAGTTTTATGGAATTAAAAGCAGAAAATTATTAATAAAAAAAATTGCTAAAATGAGCAAAAGAGTATATAATAAAAATGTAAGTGCTATACAAGGCATCTACAATTGTTATTGTAAACACCAGTCTAAGAATTACTTCTTAAACTCTGGTGTCTTTTATTTTAAATTATCATTTCTGATATTTAAAAGTCTTATAATGATAAATTCAAGTAGTAAAATTATAATGTTACTCATAACCAAATCACAACCTTTCTAACCATACCCCCTGAATCTCAAGGATTATGAATTACAAAGATGAAAAAAGGTAGACACCAGTGTATAACACTTGGGGTTTATTATAAAAAAACAAATAAGAAAAAGTAAAGAAAGAGCGTTCGTCAAATTCCGACATTGCTTATACATATAATTATTTTAAAATTTGTTTGTGCAAATAATAAAAGTATGCTAAAATAATTTATGTAAAAAGCAATGATTATGATTTAAGTATTTAATTAGAGTTCTTAAAAGAGAGATTAAGTATATAGCTGAAATTACTTAAAGATAAACTAATTAAAGAAATTCAAACATAGGAGCTTTATCGTTATAAGAGCGTTAATCTTAAAAAAAGAGCTAGAAAATTCTAGAATAAGGGTGGTACCGCGCAGTAGATGCGTCCCTTTGTTTTAGAATTTTTTTAATGGAGGAGATAATATGCAAGAAGAACTTAAAAAAATAGTATCAAATGCTATTAATGAAATTAAAGAGGCCAAAAAGGAAAATGATTTATTAAATATTAAATCAAAATATTTAGGAAAAAAAAGTAAATTAGCAGAACTTATGAGTAATTTAAAATCAATGAGTATTGAAGAAAAAAAGAAATATGGTTCTTTATTTAATAAAATAAAAAAGGATTTAGAAAGTAAAGTTAATGAAAGAATAACGGAAGTTAATGTTACAAAAGATATTGATTTTGATGATACTTTACCAGTTGAAGCTAAACTAGGTTCTTTGCATCCAGTTACAATTGTTGCTAAAGAGGTTACGGATATTTTAAAAAGAATGGGCTTTAGTGTGGTTAGTGGTCCAGAAATGGAAGAAGAATATTTTAACTTTGTAGCTTTAAATATTCCTGATGATCATCCTGCTCGTGATATGCAAGACACCTATTATTTAGATAATGGTAAATTACTTCGTACTCACACCTCTCCAAATCAAGTTCATGCTATGCAAAAATACGGAGCTCCAATTAGAATGTGTGCTCCTGGAAGATGTTTTCGTAATGAAGATTTAGATGCTTCTCATGAGAATACTTTCTTTCAAGTAGAAGGTATGGTAATTGATAAAAATATATCTATTGGTAATTTAATGTATACCATGAAAGAATTATTATCAGCCATCTTTGAAAGAGATGTTGATGTTCGAGTAAGACCAGGCTTTTTCCCATTTGTAGAACCCGGAGTAGAAATTGATTGTAGTTGTCTAATTTGTGGAGGAAAGGGTTGTCCAACTTGTAAAAATAGTGGGTGGATAGAACTTTGTCCTGGCGGAATGATTCATCCTAATGTTTTAAAAGAAAGTGGAATAGACCCAGAGGTTTATAATGGCTTTGCTTTTGGTTTAGGAATTACAAGACTTGCTATGATGAAATATAAAATTGATGATATAAGAGTTTTAAATTCGGGAGATTTAAGAGTTCTCGATAAATTTAATGTAGAGTAGGTGAAGATATGTTAATTTCGTGTAATAGATTAAAAAATTATATTAAAGATTCAGCTAATATTGATTTTTTAACGATTTGGGATAAATTTTCTTTAATGACAGCCGAGGTAGAAGGCGTAAATGTTAAAGGAAAAGATGTTGATGGTGTAGTCGTTGCGCAGATATTAGAATGTGAACCTGTTGAAAATAGTAAAAAGCTTCATAAGTTACTTGTTGATAATGGTAAAGAAAAGTTACAAATTATTTGCGGTGCCCCTAATGTTAGAGTTGGCCTTAAAGCACCTCTTGTCAATGTAGGTGGTCATGTTTGTGGCATCAAAATAACGACTCGAAAACTAGCCGGACTTGAAAGCTTTGGAATGATGTGTAGTGCGGAGGAATTAGGTTTTGCCGAAGGTTGTGAAGGAATATTAGAATTACCTGATGATTTTGAGGTAGGTAGAGATATCAAAGATTATTTACCTTTAGAAGATATAATTGTCGAAATTGATAATAAATCTCTTACTAACCGTCCTGATTTATGGGGGCATTATGGTATAGCTCGCGAAATTGCCGCTATAACTTCTCATGAGCTATTACCTCTTGATTTATTAAATATTAAAAATGATAAAGAAGATTTAGACATTAAAATTAAAAATCCTTTATGTCTAAGATATACAGGATTAAAAATTGCTAATATTTCTAAAAACGAAACTCCTCTTGATATGCAAATATTTTTATACTATACAGGAATGCGTAGTATTTCCTTAATTGTTGATTTAACTAACTTTTTAATGTTAGAACTAGGTCAACCAATGCATGCTTTTGATGCTCGAAAAGTAGATAGTATTGAAATAGATACAGCTAAAGCTAAAGATGAATTTATCACTTTAGACAATGAAAAACGTATTTTAAACTCTAATACTTTGATGATTAAGAAAAATAATGATTACTTTGCTATTGCTGGTGTTATGGGAGGACTTGATAGCGAAATTCTAGAAGACACGACCTCTATTATCTTAGAAAGTGCAACCTTTGATGCTGCTAGTATTAGAAGAACAGCTACTTATTTAGGTCTAAGAACGGAAGCCTCTGCTCGTTATGAAAAATCTCTTGACCCAAATATGACTATAACAGCAATTAAAAGATTAGCTTATTTATTAAAAAAATTTGATCCAAATATTAAAATGGCTTCTAATATAACTGATGTTTATCCTAAAGAATTAAAAGAAAAACAAGTAATATTAAAAAAAGCTACGTTAAAAAAATATATGAATATTGATATTGAATCTGATTTTATTATTAAAACTTTAAACTCACTAGGTTTTAAAGTAAAAGATCAAAAAGAAACATTTAAAATAACTGTACCAACTTTTAGAGCAACTAAAGATATTTCTATTGAGGCTGATATTGTTGAAGAAATTGCTCGTATGTATGGTTATGAAAATATTAGATTAGAACCTTTAAAATTAGAATTATCATTCAAAGAATTGGAAAATACGCAAGAAAAAGAGTATGAAGTTAAAAGATTATTAGCTACTAAGTTTAATTTAAATGAAGTTCATAGTTATCTATGGTATAAAACAAATCTTTTAAATAAAACAAAAATAAATAAAGAAAATATTAAATTATTAGGGAAAAATGAAGATAATATTTTACGTGATGATTTAGGACTTACTCTAATTGATATGGCTAATAACAATTTAAAATATTATAATAATGTTGGTATATTTGAAATAGGAACAGAATTTATAGATGGTGAAAATAGAAGAGCTTTATCTATTGTCCTTGCCGATAGTTATAAAAAACAAGAAAAATTATTTTATGCTTTAAAAGAAATTATTATAACTATTTTTAAAACTTTCTATAATTGTCCAGTAAGTTTTGTTAAATCTAAATCATTTGATTATTATAATGAAAACTTAACTTTTGATATCTACGCCCAAAATCAAAACCTTGGTTTTATCACATCTTTAAAAGCAAATGTGGCTAGTAGTATCTCTAAGAAAAAATCTTTTTTAGTCTTAAAAATTGACTTTGATAAATATGAAAAATTAAAAAAAGAAGATTTCTTATATCAAAATGTAAGTAAGTATCCAACTGTAACTTTAGATTATACAATTTTAATGGCTAAAGATAAAAAATATGAAGTTATTAAAAACGCTTTAGAAGAGTTTAAAAGCCCTATTATCAAAGATGTGATTTATATTGATAGATACATGGGAGAAAAAGAAAACAAATACACAATTAGATATGTTGTAGGTAGTGATGATGCTACTTTAACTAGTGAGGAATTACAAGACTTTAAAAATAAGTTTATTAATCATATAAAAAAAAGTGGACTTTCTATTATTGAATAATCCACTTTTTATATGAAATTATCATCAGTTTCTTTTTCTTCATTTGCACATTTTAAATAAACTTTTATATTTTGATTATTACGAATAGCATAGCTATTATTATAATCACATAAATTGCCTTCCTCATCAGTTAAGTCTAACATCATTTTTTTCTTAACCATCTCTTTTAAAGTAATTTTTTTATCAGTATCATTTTGGGAATAATAATTTTTAGCTACACCCATCATTGTGTTTAGGTTATCTTCAAAAAAATTAGATTGCTCTTCTTGAGGTTTTCTGATAATAAGTAAAATAACAAAGGCAATTATAAACATTACAATAAATATTAAAATTGCTTTTTTAAATTTATCTGCCCAATCTACTTTGTAATCAACTTCATCATACATACTAATCACCCTTTTTTCTTAAGAATATATAATACTATAATTGCTTTTTATTGTCAATTATGTTATTATCTTTCTACGGGGTAGCTTGGTATCGACAGAATATTTGGAGGTACGGTTGCAAGTGGTAGGCATACCTTAAATGCATTTTAAAATTAAATGACGAAACTAATTATGGTTTCGCTTCTTTTGCTCCAGTAGCAGCCTAAACCAATTTTAGGTATAGAAGCACTTCTAGTTAATTGTTCTTGCCGATTAACATAGGGGTTTATATTAAGTAAGATATATTATTAAAATTGTTTAGGTTTTAATAACGAATACTTACTAAACTAGGTTTTTAAAATTGGTGCGTTAGATCCGATTTAAAAACGAATATTAATTCTAACTAAACTTGTAGTAACTGTACTAGCCGGTATTTTGGACAGGGGTTCAATTCCCCTCTACTCCACCATAGAGGTTGAAAGTCGCACCTTTGCGATTTCTTGAATATAGGTTCATAACATTTGATGTTATGGGCTTTTTCATTGTCTGGAGGTGAAATTTTTGAAAACGACCATAGAACAATTAACATTTCCTTGTGAAATAAAAAACAAGCTAAAAATAAAAGTCAGTAAGGCAAATTTAAGCATTGAATTTTTATGAGAATATATCATTAAATTTAATCATACTAATTTAAGTATTACAGAACCTCATCGAATTATTGTAAAAAATTCTAAACAAACTCTAGTTGCATTACTATATGATAATATTGACAAAATTTATTTATCTAGGGAAAATATGATAATAAGTTTTACTAAATATATTTCTATTTTAAATAAAATGAATAAAAACTAAAATCTTAAAATAATTTATTTATGAGTTTTTTAAAAAGTTTATTTTAATTTCTATTCAGTATAAAATAAGAAAATGTATTGAAATTGCAGTAAATTTGGAATCAAGAAACGATTTATTAATGGATATAAATAATAAATTAAATAGAATTATTTATAGAGAAAATATTCAAAAAAAATTATTAGAACAGTTTTATGCAAATATGGAATTTCCAATTGATCAAGATGTTAAAACTGAACCAAGTCTTGTTCTTTTATGAGAATAATAGTTTTTATGTAGATAAAATTATGTTTTAAAATACAATTTAATTTTTTATTTAAAAATTGCATAATATATATTGACACGATGTCATTATAAGGTGTATCATTATATTGACAGTGTGTCATTAGGAGGACAAGTAAAATGGAAAAACGACTCGTTGATGAAAGAAAAGAAGAAGTTATTAATGCTTGTGAAAAACTATACGAAAAACTTGATTTTAAAGATATAAATATTAAACTTATTGGAGAACGAATAAGTGTTGGTAGAACTTCTATTTATAATTATTTTGGGACGAAAGAAGAAATATTTTTAGCACTTCTTGAAAGAGAATATCTAAAGTGGAACGAAGATTTATCTACTCTTCTTCTAAAAAATGAAAAACTATCAAAAGAAGATTTTATAGATAAAATTACTGATTCGCTTTTGAAAAGGAAAACTTTATTAAAACTTATTTCCATGAATATGTTTGAAATAGAAACAAATAGTAGAACCCAAAATATTACTAATTATAAATTAGCATTTAAAGAATCTATTTCTTTATTAGAACAATGCTTTTGTAAATTTTTTGATGTCAAAGATATTGAAGCAGAAGAAATTACATTTACTATATTACCTTTTTTAGTAGGAATTTATCCTTACACTTCTCTAACGGATAAAATGAAAGAAGCCACTTATAAAGCAAATCTTGAATATAAATATTATACCGATAAAGAATTGATAAAAATGGGATTAGAGAAGATATTAGGAGGTGTGAAATGAAAATAGTTGTTCTTGCTGGTAGCCCTCATAAAAATGGAACATCAAATACCTTAGTAAATGAGTTTGTAAGAGGTGCTAAAGATACAGGAAAAGATGTCGAAATAATTGATTTAGCACATACAGATATTCATCCTTGTATGGGATGTGATGCTTGTGGTATGAATGGGGACTGTGTCCAAAAAGATAAAGGGAATGAGATTTTAAATAAAATATTAGAATCTGATGCCCTAATCTTTGCCTCTCCTGTTTATTATTACAATGTGAGCAGTCAGTTAAAAATGATGATAGATCGTTTTTATGCTAAAACAATGAAAATCACAAATAAAAATTTAAAAGCAGGAGTAATAATGACAGCTTGGAATAATGATGATGAATTTACTTATGGAGCAATGGATAAATACTTTGATACTTTATTTTCATATATGCACTTTAAAGATATAGGAAGAATATATGGAAAAGGTTGTGGCACAGTATCTATGATGCCAAAGAAATATTATGAAGAAGCATATAAGTTAGGAAGGGATATTTAATATGGAAAAAATTGATGTATTTGCTCATGTGTTATTACCAAATTACTATGGGGAGATGTTAAATATTGATTCTACAATACCTGGAACATATGCTTTTACAAATATAGAATCATTAAAAGATTTAAGTGTAAGAAGAAAATTATGGAATGGTACAACAAAACAAATAGTAAGTTATGCCAATATCAATGCTGAAGATTATTGTAACCCTGAAGATGCTGCAAGATTATGTAGAGAAGCAAACGAAGAACTTATAAATTGTGTAAGAGAAAATAATGATATGTTCCCTTATGGAATTGGAATGTTACCTTTTAATAATGTTAAAGAGTCCCTACATATTTTAGATGAAATTGCATCTTCAAAAGAAATTGTTGGAGTTCAAGTTTTTACAAGGCATTTAGGAAAAAGTATTGCTGATAAAGCATACTTACCAATTCTAAAAAAGTGTGCAGAACTTGGATTA
>CANPXJ010000052.1 GCA_947585915.1 uncultured Bacilli bacterium
TTTTTTTGCATTAAACTTTTTTAATCCCACTTTGATCACCTTTTTTACTTTTCTATTCCAATTATACCCCCCCCCTAAAACCAATTGTCAATATTTTGGAATTAAAAAAATAAAGCTTAAGAGTTCATGTCGGAATTTGACGAACGCTTTTTCTTTACTTTGTACTACTCTCCTTTTTATAATAAACCTTAAGTGCTTTTTTGGGGCATCTACCATTTTACAACTTAGAAATTTCTTAATCCTTTGGGGTTTTGGTTTTTAAGGAGTTGATGCGTTATGAAAGATATCTTAACTTTGTTAAAATATTTAGTAATTATACTTATTTTAAGCATACTTGTTAGTGTCTTAAAATAAAAAGGACGCCCGTTTTAAAGAGTAATCTTTAAAGCATGGCGTCTATAAGAAAACTTGTAGATGCTATTCAAATTAGCACTTACATTTTTATTATATACAATTTTGCTTATTTTAGCAATTTTTTTATTTTAAATTACTAAAAATGCTCTTGGGAAAGAGCTATAATTCAAACTGTGAATTGTATAAATCAGCATAGAAACCTTTTTGCTTCATCAATTCTTTATGGTTACCTGATTCAATAATATTTCCATCTTTCATAACCAAAATTAAGTCGGCATTTTTAATCGTTGATAATCTATGAGCAATTATAAATGATGTTCTACCTTCAGTTAATTTATCCATAGCTTTTTGCACTAATTCTTCAGTTCTTGTATCAACATTAGAAGTAGCTTCGTCTAAAATTAAGAAAGGTGTATCTTCAAGCATTCCTCGGGCAATAGTCAAAAGTTGTTTTTGACCTGCCGAAATAGTTCCGTTATCAGCTAGTTTAGAATTATAACCATGAGGTAATGTTTTAATAAAGTGATCTAAGCCAACAACTTTACAAACTCTTTTAATTTCTTCATCACTTATATTTTTACGATTATAAACAATATTTTCTTTGACAGTTCCATCAAATATCCAAGTATCTTGTAAAACCATAGTAAATAAATCATGGATATTTTCTCTCGTTAATTCTTTAGTAGGAATACCATCAATTAAAATTTTGCCTTTATCAATATCGTAAAATTTCATTAACAAGTTAACCATAGTAGTTTTCCCGGCCCCAGTTGGACCAACTATCGCAATTTTCTCCCCTGCATGAGCAACAGCACTAAAGTCTTTAATAGTTGGTTTATCATTTCCATCATATTTAAAGACAACATTTTTAAATTCTATGTTTCCTTTAACTTTAGATTTCTGTAAATTTTTAACAATTGATTTTTCATTATCCATCTCTTCTTCATCTAAGAACTCAAATACTCTTTCACTTGCTGCTGCTGTTGATTGTAATGATGTCATAGCTTGAGCTATTTGGGATAATGGCGAGGTAAATAATCTTACATAAGTTATAAAAGCTACTATGACGCCAAAGCTTATTTTATTATTCATTGTTAGTAATGCTCCAACAATACAAACAGCAACATAACCAAAGTTACCAATAAACATCATCATCGGCATCATTAAACCAGATAAAAATTGACTTTTACGATTAGCTTCATAAACTTTTTTATTATATATATCAAATTTTTCTAAAGCATCTTTTTGACCATTATAAGCTTTAACAACATTTAAATTAGAATATATTTCTTCGATATGACCATTTAAATTACCAAGCTCTTTTTGACGAGCTGAGAAGTATTTTTGACTTCTTCCTAAAACTAAAGACATAAAGACAAACCCGATAATACTGGCCCCAATTGCTGTTAATGCCATAATAACATTTGTATAAAACATCATAACTAAAGTTCCAAAAAATAAAGTTAAAGCCGAAACTAAAGTAGCTAGTGATTGGTTCATACTCATGGCAATCATATCTACATCGTTAGTAACCCTTGATAATACATCTCCAATTTTATGTTTATCAAAATATTTAAGAGGCAATTTATTTATTTTTAAAGATATTCCACTTCTTAATCGCTTAGCAAACTTATTAGCAACATCAGTCATCGATATTTGCTCGATATAAGTAAATAAAGCACTGGACACATACATAATAATTAATATTATAGCTATAGTTTTAACTTGTTTCATATTAATTTTTGGCTCTATTAATTTTTGAATGTTTTTAGGAGCTTTATCTAATTTTTTATATAACTCATTTGCATTATCTTTTTTTACGGTACTCATAAGGTTTAAAAATTTAGCTTGGTCAACTGATGAAATTGTAACATCATCAATTGTTAAGGGCTCAAATAAAACTTTTTGAATACTTTTAGGCACCAAGAAAGATTTGCTTTCTTGAATTAATTTCATATCCTTTAAAAATTCTATTTTATCTTCTTGTTTTATTAAAACATCCTGATAAGTTGAATCTTTCACTAAAGAATTTAAAATATTTGGAGAAAGACTACTTATTTTAGTCATTATTTCTGATGATGGTCCTTGCTGCATTTCTTGTAAAAAGTTATTTAACTCTAATTTCTCATTAGTTGTTAAGGTATTACCTTTTAAAATTGTGCTAATATTTTCTTGGGAAAAATCTAAAGCTAAAATTTCTTGAATTCTCTTATTTAATTTTTCATCAGTAACATTCTCAGAAATATTTTTCGTAATTTTTTCCAAATTTTTCGTATTCACTACTAAACCTTTGGAAATTTCATCCGTTAAATCTGACAAACGATTGGGAGCAAGAATTGATAAAACTGCTCCTAAAATAGCCAGTATCATCGAAATCGTAATTAAAACTTTAAATGATTTTAATTCTTTAAATAAACGGCCTATTGCACTTTTAAAATTTTTAGCTTTTTCTTGGGTGGCCATTGGTCCTCTCGGAGGTCTTTTTACTTGTTTTTCTTCATCTTTCATTTTGCTAACTCCTCCTTTGATAATTGTGATAAAGCTATCTGTTTATAAACTTTACAAGTTTTAAGTAATTCTTTATGAGTTCCTTTACCAACAATTCTTCCTTCATCTAAAACAATAATTTGATCAGCATTCATAATTGTTCCAATTCTTTGCGCAACAATTAAGGATGTGGCATTTTTAGTATATTCTTTTAAACTTTTTCGTAAAGTTGCATCCGTTTTATAATCTAAAGCAGAGAATGAATCGTCAAAAATATAAATTTCTGGATCTTTAGCAATCGCTCTAGCAATAGAAATTCTTTGTTTTTGTCCTCCGGAAATATTAGTTCCACTACTGGCTAAATCAGCTTCATATTGTTTATCCATTTTTAAAACAAATTCTTCGGCTTGGGCAACTTTGATAGCTTCTTTTATTTTTTTGGAAGTTATCTTTTTACCACTATCGCCATAACCAACATTTTGAGAAACAGTCCCGTTAAAAATTACTGCTTTCTGTGGAATATAACCAATTTTATTATGTAAAGCTTCCTCTTTGTAATCTTTAACATTAATACCATCAACTAATACTTCTCCATCTGTTGCATCATAAAATCTAGGAACTAAATTAATTAAACTTGATTTACCACTACCAGTTGAACCAATAAAGGCAATTGTTTGACCACGAGATGCTTTAAAAGAAATATCTCTAAGTAAATATTCTTCGGCATCAGGGTATTTAAAGGAGACGTTTTTAAATTCTACTGTACCTTTATTTTTAGTATCTATCTTATCAACATTACCTTCTTTAATACTAATTTCTTCTTCTAAAACTTCTCTAATTCTTTTAGCTGATATCTGAGCACGAGGTAAAATCATAAATATCATTGCTAACATCAAAAAGGACATAATAACTTGCATAGCATAAGAGGAAAAAACTACCATATTACCAAACAAAGTAATCTTCTCGGAAAGAACAGCATTAGTAATTAAATTACAACCAACAAGATAAATTGCTAAAGTTAAAAAATACATAACTAAATACATAATTGGGGACATAATGGCAAATGTTTTTTGATTAAATAATTGTTGGTTAGTTAGTTTATTATTAACATCTTCAAATTTATTTTCTTGAAACTCCTCAGCATTAAAAGCTCTAACAACTCTAATACCTGTTAAATTTTCACGCGTTACACCATTTAATTTATCGATTAATTTTTGAACTATTTTAAATCGTGGCATAACAACTGCTGTTAAAACGGCAATTACTGATAGTAAGATTAAAACAGCAACTCCAGTTATAGCGCTCCACTGCCATGATTTATCTAATATTTTGGTGACAGCCCAAATGGCCGTAATCGGCGCTTTTATCAAAAGTTGAAGTCCCATAGCTAAAAACATTTCTACTTGGGTAATATCGTTAGTAGCTCGAGTTATTAAACTAGAAGTACTAAATTGTTTTACTTCATGCGTAGCCAAATTCTGCACTTTTTTAAATAGTCTTCTTCTTGTAATCAACGAAAAAGATGCCGCAACATTTGCAATAAAATACCCAACAATAATGGCTGATACTAATGACCCAAAAGCACACAGTAACATATAGCCACCATTTTTTAAAATTTCACTCATTTTACTGCCTTCACTTTGCACTAAAACAGTAATTTCGGACATATAATCAGGCATTTTTAATTCTAAATAAACTTGAGCAAATATTAAAATAAAACTGATAAAAATAAAAAAATAATCTTTCTTGGTTAATTTTTTTAATAATTTAAGCATTTATGTTCCTCCTTTTAATTTCTATTAACAATTGCTTTTAGATTATAAAACTTATTTTAGCACTTGTCAATATCGGTTGCTAAAAAAGTGCCCTATTATAAGATATTTATCTAAAAGAAAAATTATTATAAAATTAAAACACCATTACTGGTGTTTAGAATCTTTATATTTAAATAAAGCGGAAGGTCGATGGCCTGCTCCTGTTTGAACGTGGGTTGTTTTTTCTACTTTATCAGCAATTATTCTTCTAAAAGCCGGGTCTAAAAGTTTTTTATTTAAAATAACTTCATAAACTCTTTGTAAATCTCCTAAAGTAAACTCTTCAGGCATCATATTAAAGACTATATCAGTATAACTAATTTTATTTTTAAGTCTTTCAATTCCACTAATAATTACTAAGGGATGATCAAAAGCCAATCCTTCATTTTTTACAATTTCAAATTTATATCTATCGGTAGTCTTTTCATACAACTTTTTCTTAATGGTAAACCTTAAAGTTTCTTGCCCATTATCTAAATAAAAATCAACCATATTTTTATCTTCTATATATTCAATATTAAACCAACTGGCATTATTAGATAATTTGTACTTTAATTTATTTTTATCTATTAAAGCCATGTACGAAGTGGAAACCACTCGCATTCTTGGATCCCTTTTTACTCCTCCAAAAGTATATAATTGTTCTAAATAGATATCTTTTAAATTAGTCTCTCTTTGTAAAATTCTTTTGGGACATTCTTCTAAATCTTCATTAATATCTAAAAAACCACCTGGTAAACACCATTTATCTTTAAAAGGATAATCATCTCTTTTAACAAGTAATACACTCATTTTCTTATTACTAGATTTTCGATAATTGCTAACAACTTCATCACTTATACTTAAAATTAATATATCGGCTGTCATCGATAATCTATCAAAATCTTCCGGATTATAGGCTTTAAGATATTCTTCTTCACTTTTAAACGTCATATAAATAACACCTCATTTTCATTATAGCATGAAGATAACTATTTAGCTAAAATTTTACTATTAATTACTTTTATAAAATGAAAATCATTCATTCTTAAACATTTTATTACCTTATTACTTATCTTTATTTCTATTTTTATTATATTATCAATTTGCTGATGTTCTCCATCTATCATCAGAAATAAACTATTATTATCTTTATTAGGAGTTATAGTAATTTTTTTATCATCAGGAATTATGACGGAATTATTAAGCGTTTTATAAGCTTTATTATTTAAAGGAGCAATAGGTGTAATAGACAAAGTATTTAAGGTATTATAAATTATACTTCCTCCAAAGCTCATATTATAAGCAGTACTTCCCGTACTTGTACTGATTAGTACTCCATCACCAGTAAAGTTTTCTAAAAGTTCATCATCAACATAGATAGGAAATTTAATAGTTTTAAAATCATTATCACGAATAACAACTTCATTTAAAGAATTAAATATATAGATTTTATCTTCACTAATAATTTTCGTCTGTTCAATACTAATATTTTCTTCTTTAAAGTTATTAGTATTAAGTCTTTTAACAAAATCTAAAGTATTATCAATATCAAGTTCTTGTAAAAACCCTAAAGTTCCACTATTAACACCAATATAAAATACATCTTGAGCAAATGCCGTATCTTTTACCATTCTTAAAAATGAGCCATCTCCCCCAACTGATATTGCTAAATCAAATTGATCTTGGGTAATTTCAAAACCATATTTTAGTAACTCTCTTTCTAAATCTTTAGCTACTATTGTTGATTTTTCATTATCATTTACAAATAATCTTATTTTATTAATCTTTCTTTCCATAATATATCACCTAATTTTTGAATTATTTCCTTTATAACCATTTCTTTATTTTCATGACGAGTTTTTTTAGTAACACAAAGATCGAAATCATAATATTTATTTTGAAAATAGATACTTATAAACACTTGATTATCTTTGCCATAATTATTATTTTTATCAGCTCTATTTAACTTACCAGTAATTCCTACACCTATATCAGCATTGGCAAATTTAGCAATATTAAAAGCCATTTCTCTTGCGGTATTTATACTATAAACACTATATTTATCTATCACATCTTTATCTACTCCCATTTTGATTTTAAATTCATTAGAATAAGTAACGGCACTAAATTTTAAAACTTCACTTGCTCCTTCAATATCGGTAATAAAGCTAGCTAAAGCACCTCCCGTACATGATTCCATCGTCGCAATAGTTAATTTTTCATCTGTTAATTTTTCAATTATTTTTTTTATCATTCTAATCATCCTTTTATTTAATATAACTTATTTTTAATTATATAATCAATTATTTTTTCATCAACTATTTTATTTAAACTTTGAAAATCTTTTTGATCTATATAATTTCTAGCTAGAGTTGATGAGGTATCTTTTTCTTTCAACTTAGTTATAATAATATTATCTTTATAGTTAGTTAATTTAGATAAAATCTCATCTGTGTTATAACCCTCTCTTTTTACAACTAATATTTTATAATTTTGCATAATTTCTAAAGCATTTTTCCATTCATTAATATAACTTAAATTATCACTTCCACAAATAAAATAGATTGTATCATTTTGATATTTATTTTGAAAATGTTTAAGAGTTTGATAAGTATACACTTCATAAGGTTTTAATTCATAATCACTAACTAAAATATTTTTATTATTTTGCGTCATTATTTTTAACATTTGATAGCGATATTTATCAGCAATTAAATTATTTTTATATTTATATATTTTTCCTGTAGGAACATATATTATTTTATCTACATATTTTTCTTTAATTAGCTTTTCGGCAATTAGTAAATGCATTTTAGTTGGAGGATTGAAACTTCCTCCAAATATTCCAATTTTCATTTTGTCACACCTCTTTATTTTGAAGTTTTGTTGTTTTATTCCAATTATACCATCCATAAATACAATTGATAGTCCATCCCACATACATTACTGCTAAAACGGGATTATGAGCATAGGCATACATTTTAATATCAGCAATATCTAAAATTATCCATAATATCCATTGTTCTTTGTAACACATTACACACATAATTTGCGCAAATATTGCTAAGATATTGGAAAAAGCATCTGTATATGATTGAGCACTACCAATCAAAGTTCCTACAAAACCTAGACCAATAGTTAGAACGATAATACCCATTATAGTTAAAGTCCAACCTTTTGTACTTAATTTTTTAGCAACAATTTCTTGGGCATTATCTTGATTTTTATGCAAATTTTTCTTCCAACAATAAACACCATAAAACATTGTAATAAAGTAAAAACATTGCTCCAAAGTATCAATATATAATTTGGCTTGATAATCAATAATAATAAATAAAAACGTTTGAATAAAACCATACACATAATATGTTATTTTACCTTTAGCACATAAAACAGTAGCAATTGTTCCTAAAATTCCCGCAATAATTGATATAACGCTGTCAGGATAAATAATATATGTTATTATTTGCATCAAAACCAAAGTTCCCATAAATAAATAATCAAATAATTTATAGCCATTAATATATTCTTCTTTTAAAAAGTTTTTTATTCTACTTTTCATTTTCTTCTACCTCCCTAATATAATTTTTTACTTTGATAAAATTCTCGTAATAAGAACCGTCTAATTTTTCATATTCATAATTAAAATCTTTTAATAAACCAATTAAAATTTGATGTAATTTTAGTCTATTTTCATAGCTTTCATCATCTAAACATCTAATATTATCATCAACAAAATTTTTAGTAGGAGCTAAAAGGAAGATTTTAGACCATTTTATATCTTTAGCATAAGTTTTAACTAATGGTAATAATACATTGTTATAGTCATCAATAGTTAATTTATAATTTTTTCTTTTAGCATAAGTTTTAGCATACATTAATGTTACTAAATTATCTGTATCAGATATAAATATTCCCTTATTTTCTTTAGATTTAATAAGTTTATCATTTAGTTTATTTTGTTCATAAATATTATAGACAAAGTCTTTACACGTTAAGTTGGCATCATTTTTATATTTAACAACATCTCGACCTAGTTCGTAAGAATAAGGTAAATTAAAATATTTACTAATATCTTTTACTAAATTAGTTTTACCGGTACTAGAGGTCCCCATTATTAAAATATTATGACTATAAACAGATTGAAAAGGAAGAGCAATTTTCGAAAAGTACTTTAAGGGATTATTCCTAATCATTGTGCCACTAATAGGATTTATTCTTTGACAAAGAACAAAATCTTGATTATACATTTTACAAAGTTCATCATAATATTTTTGCTCTGAACCATAAAAACGATAATGATAATTTTCTAAACCTAAGTCTTTTAGTTGTCTTTGCACTTCTTCTAACCATATCGACCAATTATTAATATCGTAATTATCAATTTTTAATTTAGTATCATTAATTTGCATAACTTTGATGCATTCATCATCACTAAAAAATTCTTTTATTAAACTAAACCTTCTATCAACATCTAATTCTTTTCCCCCACGATCGTTATCATAACCACAACTTATGATGACACAATAATCATTTTCTTTTTTGGCTTTAAAAATAATATCTAAGTGTCCTTGATGTAAAGGGCAAAAACACCCAAAAACTATTCCTATCATAATATTTTCCTCCTTTTATTTTGACGATATATTTCTTTCTTTTTGGCATTTTTTAAAGCGTTTAGATCTTGCTTTTTGTTCAAAGTGTTAATAATCTGGGCCATATATTTTGAACAATCAGCTTCCTCAAACCAATCTTTATTTTTAATTTCTTCTGGTATATATGATAAATTTGTAGTATAAAGTTTTGTAAATAACTGATTATGATAAGCATTTTCAAATTCTTTAATTCCTTCTGTAAATAAGGAAAATGTAGCAACTAAATAAATATTTAAAGCTCCTTTTTCTTTTAATTGTTCAGCAACTTCTATCATAGATGAACCACTAGCTATCATATCATCCACCACAATAATATTTTTACCTTCAGGATTTGCTCCCATATACATATGTTCAACAATAGGATTTTTGCCATTTACAACTTTACTTAAATCTCGACGTTTGTAAAATACACCAACATCACAATTTAAAATATCAGCATAATATCTTGCTCTTTCCATTGCTCCCATATCTGGAGATATCACTAAAACATCATTTATTTTTTCCTTTTTAAATATTTGCTTTAAAATAGGATTAGTGGGATAGAAATTTTCAAATGGTAAATGAGGTATAGCATTACAAATACTTGGATCATGAGCGTCAAAAGTTATTATACTATTTACCCCTATTTTTTCTAATTCTTGTAAAGAAATAGCACAATCCAGTGACTCATTACCTCGTCTTTTATGTTGCCTAGCTTCGTAAAGTAAAGGCATTATAACATTTATTTTAGAAGCATGACCACTTGTAGCAGCAATGACTCTTTTAATATCTTCAAAATGTTCATCAGGTGACATAAAGTGATCTACCCCATGCATTTTGTATTTTACACCATAATTTCCGACATCACTTAAAATATAAATATCATTATTATTAATTGATTCTTCAATTACAACTTTTCCTTCGCCATTGCTAAAACGATTAGTTTTAAGTTTTGTGATATAAGATTTGTGAGTTTTGTTCATTTTATTTAAATGTTTATTAACTTTATCACCAAATTCTTCCATATTTTTTAAAACTACTAATTTTAATTTACTCATCTAAACTCCTCTTTTCTGTTCTTATCTTTTTATTAATAACAACTTCTAAAAAATAAATCTGTTGTTATTAACATTATATTAATAACATACTAATTTGTCAACAGTTTTTAGAACAAAATGATTTATAAATAAACCATGTCAAACCTCACGGTTTGATTTTTCTCCTTCAACGGGTAGTCTACCCTCC
>CANPXJ010000053.1 GCA_947585915.1 uncultured Bacilli bacterium
AATCTTAACATATTTTGACATAATAATTAATGATTTTCTTGTATTTTTTTTAGGGATACTTTATAATTTATTATGATAGGAGCATTACAAATGAAGAAAAAGGGGCATTTAAAAAAAATATTAAAATTTATTTCTGATGTAATATCTTGGACTTGTTTATGTATTTTAATATTAATTGGGATATGTATTATATGGTATATTATTCAAACCAAAATATATGCTTCTAAAGGGGAAAAATATAAACCATATTTTTCATTATATACAATAATTAGTCCTAGTATGGAACCTAAAATTAAAGTATATGATGTTATATTAGATACAAGAGTTGATAGCCCTAATGAGATTCGAGTTGGAGATATAATTACATTTGTTTCTACAAGTTCATTAAGTAATGGAATGATTATAACACATAGAGTTATTGATATTGTTAATGAAAATGGCAAAATTAGCTATGTAACAAAAGGAGATAATAATGATTCTCCTGATGGAGCTACTGCTCATTACGAAAACGTAGTTGGGAAAACAATCCTAAAAATACCGATGTTAGGAAGAGTTCAATTTTTACTTGCTAATAAAGGAGTTTGGATAATTGTAGTAATGATTCCAGCTTTAGGAATTATAGCATATGACATGTTAAAATTATTTAAAAATTCTAATTTAAAAATAAAGTTAGAAGATATGGTAGATGATACACCTAAAAAAGATAATGGGAAGCAGAAAGAATTAGAAGAAAAAAGAAAAGAAGAACTTAAAGAAAAATTGTTAAATGTGAAAAAAAATAATACCGAAGTAGGAAATAATACTGATAAAAAATATAAAGAAGTAAGTACTAATATAAATGAAGATTCCGTTGATATTCAGCCAGATCAAATTTTAGAATTAGCTGACGAATATGAAAAAGAAGTTTTACATAAGATAACTGATAATGAAAATAATATAGATAGTAAAGAAAATATAGATGTTCCAGAAAAAAAAGCTGAACCAATAAAAAAAGATAAAATAAAGAATAATAGTGGTAAAAAACGATCAAAAAGCAACAAAAGTTCAAAAACCAAAAGTCCAAAAAGTGATCCAGTCAATAAGAATTTAGAAAATTTTGACGAAATAGAGTGACAATAAATTGTATATAACTTGATAACATAACATTTTATATGGTAATATTAATATAGTAAGGTAGAAGGGATTAGCATGAGTAGAAAAGAACTTATTAACTTTTTTAAAAGACAAACCATTGTAGTATATATAAGTTTGTTTGTTGTTGTTCTAGGAACAATTATGGTTTCTTCTGCAATTTTTTCAACTACTAAAACTGCTAATAAAGAACAAGTTGTCACCACTGGGGATTTTACCATTGCTTATAAAGGTAATTCCACTATAACTAATAAAGTCTACATTGCACCCGACGTATCTACAGAAAATGCTGCCAAAAATAGTGATAAGTATGAGTTTACAGTTACTAATAATGGAACCATTACTTCGTCATATAAAATTTATTTAAAAAATGAAAAGCCAGAAAATAGTGTTGATATGCAATATGTAATGTATTCTTTAGATGGAGAAAATTTTAAAGATATGTGTACAAGTTTAGATAATTGTGAAATAGGTAGTGGAACTTTATCTACGGAAGAAAAAGAAAAAACGCATAGTTTATATGTTTTATTGAAACCTGAGACCCCTGATGAGCAAATTTCTAAAAATTTAAAATTAACAGTTGAGGTTGTTGCTGAACCAAATGACCCTTCTGGTGTCAATGGTTTAAGTATTGCTTATAGTGGTAAAGAAGAAATCATTAAGATACCGTATACAGGGACTTATACTTTAACTGCAGCTGGAGCCGAAGGTGGTATTAGTGATAGTGAAAATACTGTTTTAACAGGTGGAAAAGGAGCAGTTATATCTTCTGATTTTTATTTAGAGGCTGAAGATGTTTTACATGTTGTAGTTGGTGGGCAAGGAACAACTACCAATTCAACTGAAATCAATGATGGTACCTCTGGTTCTGGGGGAGGAGGAACATTTATATTTAAAGAAATTCCTGAAGTCACAGATCCAAGTTTTCAATTTGAAAAAGATAATCAAGCGTATGAAGTACTTTTAGTTGGTGCAGGAGGTTCAGGAACAGGTGATTTAAATAATAATAGTGCTTTATTTCAATTATCAGGGTTAGATGGAAATTCGGTAGATTATAAAAGTCCATCTAATTATACAAGTTTTAGTATAATTTCAAATAATCCTAATGAAAATATTAATAGTAACGGTGTTCTTGGAATTAAACAATATATTAATTATGATTTAAAGGGTACTTCTTATACGCAAGCTCAAAGTAAATGTACTGGTGGTTTTGGAGGAGGAAGTTGCTCGGACGATAATCGCAGTTATGGAGGCGGTTGGTCTGGAAGTGACTTTGTAGCTTATAGTTGGTCTAAAGGAGTAAATACTATAGCTAGTAGTGAGGTTACAAATAGTGGCAATGGCTATGTAAATATTAAATTAAAATAATAAAAAACATCTAGGTTGATAAAACGTAGATGTTTTTTACTTTTCTATTCTTTTAAATACCTTAATTGATGCTCCACAGATGGGACAAACAAAATCTTCGGTTAACTCATCCATTTCTACCTCAAACCCGCAAATGCTACACTTCCAAATAGTTTTGTTTTTATCATCATTTTCATCGGTATAAGTAGGGGCATTTTTAGGTGATTTTCCTTTTAAAACTTCTTGATAATATTTATAAGTCATTGGGGTATCTTTCGTAAAGTCAAACATGTCAGTCACCTCGGCAATAAATATAGTATGAGTAGCAGTTTCACAAGTACTTGCAACTTTACATAATAATACTCCACAACTATCACTTAAATAAGGAAGGTTATCTTTCACTTTGAAATCAACTTCTTTAAACTTATCTATATCTTTACTACTTTTATAACCAAAAGTACCAATGATTTTAGCATCAGTATCTTCTTTTAAAATTGAAATACTGAATTTATTAGTCTTCTTAATTATCTTATTTGTATAATTGTCATGATTAATACTAACAGCAATCGTTGTAGGCTTGGAGGTAATTTGAAAAACAGTATTTACGATACATCCTCCATTTTTATCATCCTTTGCTCCAACGATAAACATTCCATAACTTATATTTTTTAAAACATTTCTATCCATAAAGCCCTCCTAATTTCTAATTGCTCCATCAACTGATAAAACAACTCCAGTTATGTAACTAGCCAAATCACTAGCTAAAAATAAAAATGCATTAGCTATATCTTTAGCTTCGCCAATTCTTTTTAAAGGAATCTTTTTAATTAAAGGTTCAAGCATTTCCTTAGGTAAAGAAGCAACCATATCAGTTTTGGTTATTCCCGGCGCCACTGCATTTACCCGAATATTATCCTCTCCTAACTCTAAAGCTAGAGATTTAGTAAAACCATTAACAGCAAATTTACTAGTTGGATAACCAACTCCTGATGCTTGACCATATATACTAACCATAGAGCTCGTATTTAAAATAACCCCACTTTTTTGCTCTTTCATAATTGGCACTACAGCTTTGGTAACATAAAACATAGCTCTAACATTTAAATCGATTATTTTATTAAACTCTTCTATTTCCGTATTTTCAATTTTTTTATTGGCACTCATTCCCGCATTATTTATTAAAATGTCAATTCTCCCATATTTATTTTTAATTTCGGAAATTACTTTTTTAATTTCTTCAAAATCATTTAAATTAGGGTAATAACCATCTACTCCTAATTCTTTTGTGGCTTTATCGACTGTTTCTTTTCGAGAACCAAAAATTATGACATTGGCTTTATTTTCTTTAAATACTTTAGCAGTTTCAAAACCAATTCCTCTCGTTCCTCCGGTAATAATTGTAACTTTTTCTTCTAACATTATTTCTCCTCCTTAAATTCATTTTCATATTCTTTAAAAAAATTATAATATAATTTTATATTTTCAAGTTCATACCATTTTTTGCTTTGAGCTGGTATAGAATCTATATCATATATTGTAGCACTTTTTAAGCTTAATAAAAACGGGCTATGAGTTGATATTATAAATTGGCAGTTATAAAAGCGAGCTGATTCTAAAATAAATTGTTTAAGTTTTATTTGGTTTTCTGCTGATAAAGAATTTTCTGGCTCATCAAGAATATAAATAGCATTTTCGGAAATTTCTTGTTGCCAAAACATCAAAGCAGTTTCACCATTAGATTGAGTAACTAAATTATTATTAGCTAACTTTTGCCGAACATAAGAGGACATAGTTAATCTTTTAGAGTCACTAATATCTTTTAAAAGTTCCATACTTTCAAAAGCTCCTTTAAATGGCGTTTGGCGATTATTTAAAAATTCTTTACTTAAAATTTCTTTTTGACGATTTACATTACTATTAATAGCGTGTAAATTTAGTAGATAGTCAAAGATATCATCACTAGATATTTTTTTTATTTCGACGGGCGTTAAGTCCATTTTATATTTACACATATCAACATAATATTTAAAATAAGATCCTTTATCATTTATATCTTTGGAATTAGCATTTAATTTTTTAGCAATAATATCTAAAAGAGTTGTTTTGCCACTACCATTATTGCCGTAAAAAATAGTAATATCGGAAAATTGAATATCTGGTACGAATTTATTAGGAAAAATATGTAAAGGATAGCTGTTATTATAAATGTTACGAGGGTCTTTCTCCATTATAATTCCTTCTTCTCTATCAGTTAGCAATTTAAATGATTCAAGATAAACCATAAACTATCACCCTAAAACTAATATACCATACATTTGTTTAGTTATCAAAATTAATTTAAAAAATTTATTAAAAAAAAAGGAAATGGAGAAAAAATTTATAATATATAAGTGAAGGGGTTAAGAAAGGTGGCTATCAATATGTAAAAATTATAGTAGTACTTAATAAGCAGTTTTTAAATTTTAATAATTATCAGGGGAGGTATAATGACTAAACTTAAAGAAAAAAACGATTATTTCGTTCCAGTAGTCTCTGATGGCTGCTTTCGTTCTTTCTTCCATAATGAAAAAATTTTAAAATTATTTTTAACTGATTTACTTAATATACCTATTAATCATTTAGTTTATCTGGACACTAATATGCAAAAAGAGTATGATAATAATAAAGAAAGCAGATTAGATGTTATTGCCGAGCTTAATGATGGTACTAAAATTAATATTGAAATGCAAAAAAGTAAAAATGGTGATATGTTAAAAAGAAGTATCTACTATCTTTCTAAAATGATAACAAGAAGCTTTGAAGAAGGAGAAAATTATGATAATCTAACTAAACATATAGCTATTAACATTTTAGATTATAAAGATGAAAACTATAAAACAATAAAAAATTGTTATAAATTAATCAACACTAATAACAAAAAAGATGTAAGTGATATCTTACAGATATACATGATAGCATTAAAAGAAGAAGGAAATATAAGTAAAAAATTAAGAGAATGGATAGAAATATTAAAAGAGAGGGAATCGTGGAATATGGAAAAATATGATAACCAACGCTTAAGAGAAGCAGTAGATTTATTAAAAAAATTAAGTAGAGACCCCGAGGTAATAGCATTATATGACAAAGAAGAAAAAGAAAGGTTAGATAAAGTTTCAAGAGAACATTATGTAATGAGAACTACCAAAAAAGAAACCATCTCTACCAATGCTATCAATTTATATAAAAATGGTGTTTCTAAAGATATAATATGTAAATCATTAAATTTAACCGAAGAAGAACTTGAAAATATTTTAAAAGATGTTGTCTAATAAAGCTAACATCTTTTGTTTTGTTTATAATTGCAACATTCTACCAATTACATCTATAATTTTAGGTACAAAAATTATTAAACCTATAATACTAGAAGCTATAGCAGCTACTAAAACAGCACCGGCGGCGGTATCCTTGGCTAGTTTAGCTTTGTCATTAATTGTAGGACTACATATATCAATGGTAGTCTCAATTGCGGTGTTAACTAATTCTAAAGATATAACTAAGGCAAATAAAACAATACATACAGACCATTCTTTTAAAGAAATATTTAAGACAAATCCCAATATTATAACAGCAATCATAAAACAAAAATGAATTGTCATATTTCTTTCTGTAACTAAACATTCCTTTATTCCTTCAAAAGCGTGATAAAAACTTTTCCATAATGGATGATTTTTTTCTCTTTTAAATTTTACTTTTACCATAATTAGACCTCTTTCTAATATAAGTTTATCACGAAATCATACTTATTAGAAATATTTATTGTACCTAAAAATTATTTTTTGTATAATAATTATGAGGGTGGATATATGGGTAAGAAGTATTTATTTATAAAACAAGTTTTAGAAAATCCATCTTTAACCATAGAACAAATAAAACAGAAATGTTATATTGAAAATGATTACACTTTAATTAAAAGATTAACAGATTTATTAAATCTTTATATTCGAGATTTAGCTAAATATAATATTTTAGCAACAAAAAAAGAAATAATTAAGATATTAACTTTATTAAATAAGCTAGCTTATTGTCAGCAAAATCATACTTTGATTTTAAATAATTTATTTTTAATAAATAATAATAAAGAATCAAATTATTTAATGGTAAGAGATGTAATTAGTTCTTTTATTAATAAATTATTATTAGATGGAGCTTATTTTTATAATTATGATAATATTTTTACTAAAGCTGATAATTCCTTTATAAATCAAGATGTTTTTATAATCGATAATGATAATACTAAAACATGTGAACAAGCTTATTTTGTTGAAAAAGTAGAAGATAAATATAATTTTTATGTTCATATTGTAGATGTTTCTTTTTATGATAAAGTTTCCAAAGATTATGCTTTAAATAATAATTTTTATAATATGGTTTTAACTTTTAAATTTCAAATTGATAAAGAAGGAATAATTTGCTCTCAAAGTATTTCCAAAAATATTATAAAAAAACCTCAAAAAATATACTATTATAATTTAATCAAAGAATTAAAAATGGATAACTATAAACTTTATCAACATATAGAAGAGTTATTACACCTTTATTATCATAAGAGAGTAAATATTGTAACTATTTCTAATTTAGGTTCTACTTTAGTTCATGAGTTAATGGGAAAGATTGCTTATTTTAGTGAAGCGAATTTTCTTTATTTTTCGAAAAAAGAGCAAAAATATACTTTAATAAAACCTTCTTATGAAGATAGTGTAGTTAAAATTTCGGCTCCAATTAGAAATTCTAAAGATTGTTATAATGAAAAAATTTTAAGAAAATGGCTGATTAAAAATAATGTAAAAAAGATAATAAGAAAAAACTAACTAAAACTTGCAAATATATTGTATAATATTTAAGTATTAATAGTAAAAAAATTGAATTATAATAAAATTATAAGGTGATGCTATGTTAGAATTAAAAAAGATTAAAAAAGTTTATCTTACGGCTGATGAGAAGGTTACAGCTTTAAAAGGAATTAATATTAAGTTTAGGGAAAGTGAATTTGTTTCCGTTTTAGGACAAAGTGGCTGTGGAAAGACAACACTTTTAAATATTATTGGCGGTCTTGATGATTATACTAGTGGGGACTTAATAATCAATGGACGTTCTACGAAAAATTATAAAGACCACGATTGGGATACTTATCGTAATCATAGTGTGGGGTTTGTGTTTCAAAGTTATAATTTAATTCCTCACCAAACTGTTTTAGCCAATGTAGAGTTAGCTTTAACATTATCAGGAGTTAATAAAAAAGAAAGAAGAAAAAGAGCTAAAGATGTCTTAAAAAAAGTAGGTCTTAAAGACCAAATGTATAAAAAACCTAATCAGATGTCTGGTGGCCAAATGCAAAGGGTTGCTATTGCGCGTGCTATAATTAATGACCCTGATATTTTACTAGCTGATGAGCCAACGGGAGCGCTAGATTCTAAAACTAGTATTCAAATAATGGATTTATTAAAAGAAATTGCTCAAGATAAATTAGTTATAATGGTTACGCACAATCCTGATTTAGCTGAAACTTATTCTAATCGAATTGTCAAATTATTAGATGGCGAAATTATAGATGACTCTAATCCATTTGAAGAAGAGTATCAAAAAAAAGAAACTAAACCTTCTAAAAAAACATTTATGAATTTTAAAACAGCTTTATCTTTAAGTTTAAATAACTTAATGACTAAAAAAGGACGTACTATTTTAACGGCTTTTGCGGGAAGTATTGGCATAATTGGTATTGCTCTTATTATGTCTTTATCAAATGGGGTTAAAAGATATATTGATAAAGTTGAAGAAGATACTTTATCTTCCTATCCCATTACGGTAGAAGAAAATTCTTTAGATATGTCAGTTATGATGGAAGCTATGGCTAATATTAATAATAATGAAAAGAAAGACTATAATGATAATAAAATTCATTCTCAAGCTTTAATGAATGATATTTTAGATACAATGTCATCTAAATTAGAATCTAATAATTTAAAAGAATTTAAGAAATATTTAGAAGAAAATAAAAGTAAATTAGATAATAGTGTTAATGCTATTTCTTATGACTATAATTTAAAAATAAATATTTTTAATGAGAATAGTCCAAGTGGGTTAGTTAAAATAAATCCTTCCCAAGTTCTAGCAACGATTGGCATGCAAAGTGATGAGGCTACAACAGCATCGATGATGATGAACAATGATGTATTTAGTCAAATGCTAGATAATGAAGAGTTAATGAAGTCTCAGTATGATGTCGTTGCTGGCTCATGGCCTAAAAATTATAATGAGGTTGTAGTGGTTGTATCCGATAATAATGAAATAAGTGATTATACCCTATATTCTTTAGGTCTAATGAACCAAGATGAACTTGCCAAAAACTTTAATGCTTTAATCAAAGGAGAAAAAATAGAAAAAGCTAAAGATCAAGAATATACATATGATGAGTTATTAAATACTAAGTTTAAATTTATTTTAAATACTGATTATTATGAGAAAAAGGGCAAAATTTGGGTTGATAAATCAGAAGATGAAACATATTTAAAAAATGTGGTAGCAAATGCTGAAGATTTAAAAATAGTCGGAATTATTAAACCAAATGATAATAGTGTCATTGAGGATAATTATGGAAGAGTATTTTATACTAAAGAATTAAAAGAATATGTTATAAATAAAGTGAATGAATCAGAAATTGTTAAGGAACAAAAAGCTAATCCCAATATTAATATTTTAACTGGCTTAGAGTTTAAAAATCCAGGTGAAAAATTTAATTATGATGATTTAAGTGCTGAACAAAAACGTTATTTTGCTTCACTCTCTTCTGAAGAACTTGCTAGAGTTATGCAAAGTTACGAAGAAAATTATAATACAACTTATGAGACATCTCTAGAAAAAATGGGAGCAGTAGATTTAGACAATCCTAAAACAATCTCCCTTTATCCTAAAGATTTTGATTCTAAAGATAGTATTACTAAGTTTATAAATGATTATAATGAACTTCAAAAGAAAAATAAAAAAGATGAAAATGTAATTAGTTATAATGATTTAGTAGGAGCTATGATGTCATCAGTCAGTTCAATTATCAATATTATTAGTTATGTTTTAATAGCTTTTGTTAGTGTTTCTTTAGTAGTATCATCAATAATGATTGGTATAATTACCTATATTTCCGTATTGGAAAGAACGAAAGAAATTGGTATATTAAGAAGTATTGGAGCAAGTAAAAAAGATATTTCGCGCGTATTTAATGCTGAAACATTAATAATTGGTTTTTCATCCGGTGTAATTGGTGTCGTCGTTACTATTTTACTTAATATTCCAATTAATATTTTCTTAAAGAAATTACTAGATGTTTCTGGTATTTCATCATTACCTATCTTAGGAGGAATTATTCTAGTCATAATTAGTGTAATCCTAACTTTAATTGGTGGTTTAATACCATCTCGAGTTGCTTCTAAAAAAGATCCAGTAGAAGCTTTAAGAAGTGAGTAGTTAAGCTATAAATAAAAATATTTGCTAAAACAATTAAAATTGTATATAATAAAAATGTAAGTGCTATACAAGGCATCTACACATTTGTGGGGACACCAGTCTAAGAATTACTTCTTAAACTCTGGTGTCTTTTATTTTAAATTATCATTTCTGATATTTAAAAGTCTTATAATGATTAATTCTAGTAGTAAAATTATAATGTTACTCATAACCGAATCACAACCTTTCTAACCATACCCCCTGAAAATCAAGGATTATGAATTACAAAGATGAAAAAAGGTAGACACCAGTGTATAACACTTGGGGGTTTATTATAAAAAAAGAGTAAGAGAAAGTAAAGAAAAAGCGTTCGTCAAATTCCGACATGAACTCTTTATTATACATTTGCAAATTAAAATATATAAATAAAAATAAAAAGTTGCAAAATAAATTGACTGAAATATATAAAAAA
>CANPXJ010000054.1 GCA_947585915.1 uncultured Bacilli bacterium
TTATTTTGGTTTATAGGTATATTATACCACGAGTTCTTTCTATTTTTTTATTTTCCGATAAATTTAGACACCGTCAATTTAATAAATTGTTTGTAATCTAACATAATTTTTGATAAAATCTATATAGAATAAAGAGGCGTATTTATATGGATGAAAAAATTAGAGTTACTTTAAACAATAAAAAAGTGGAAATACCAAAAAATATATCAGTAATTGATTTTATAAAAACTTATAATAGAAGTATAAATTCTGTTATTGGTATAAAAATAAATAATGAAATAAGTAATTTTACTACTCATTTTGAAGAAAATGATAAGATAGAATTTGTTTATGTAAATGATATTGATGGTAATAAAATTTATAAAAGTGCCTTAAAATTTATTTTAATTGTTGCTATATATGAACTTTATGGCAAATCATCTGATGTATTTTTTGAACATTCTATTGATAAAGGAATTTGTTTTCAAATAAAAACAGATAGTTTACTTGAAGATGAAGATATAAAAAAAATAAAAAATCAAATGCGTAAAATTATTAAAGAAGATAATTTGATTGAAAAGATAAATGTTACTAAGAAAAATGCTGTAATGTATTATAAAAAAACAGGAGAAAACGAAAAAGCTTTAAATGTTCAAAGTATTTTAAATCCCGTAGTTTCTTTATATAAATTAAAAGATTATTATAATTATTTTTATACCGCAATGCCTTATTCTACTTCAGTTATAAAAGACTTTGATATTGTTTATCTTGGTAATAATAAATTTGTTTTACTTTTCCCTGTAATTGGTAAAGATGTAAACATTCCTAAATATCATCATTATCCTTTAAACATGCGTTCTTTTACAGAATATAAAAAATGGATAAAATCTTTAGAAATTCAAAATGTAGCCGATATTAATTATTTAGTTTCACATAATAAAATTGAGGATTTTATTAGAACTAATGAATTGTATTTACAAAAAAATATTTTGAAAGAAGCCGAAAAAATTACTAATCGCGGTAATATAAAATTAGTTTTAATGGCCGGACCTTCCTCATCTGGTAAAACTACAACTTGTAAAAAATTAGCTTTAGCTTTAAAAGCGTACGGATTAAGAATTTTAAATATTTCTATTGATGATTATTATTTAAATCAAAAAGAAATGCCTAAAGAAAAAGTAGAAATTCATGATTTTGAATCAATTGATTTAATTGATATGGAATTACTTAATAAACACCTAGAAGATTTGCTTAATCATGAGGAGGTACAAATCCCAACTTATAATTTTGCTTTAGGGAAAAAAGAGTATAATAATCCTTCTGTAAAAATAGATGATAAAACTATAATATTAATGGAAGGAAATCATGGCTTAAATCCTAAACTTCTAAAAAATATAGATAGTTCTAAAACTTATAAAATATATATTTCTCCATTTTTCCCATTAGAAATGGATCGTCATAATCATGTTTCAACTCTAGATATTCGATTAATAAGAAGAATAGTTAGAGATAATCAATTTAGGGCTGTTAATGTTGAAGATACATTAAAAAACTGGGAGTTAGTCAGAAAAGGAGAAGAAGAATATATCTTCCCCTTTATGCAAAATGTTGATAGTGTTTTAAATACTTCATTAATATATGAACTCGGAGTTTTAAAGGTTTATGTTGAACCATTATTATATTCAATAGATATAACATCACCAATGTATGAAGAAGCAAGAAGATTATTAGAATTTTTAAATATCTTTTTACCTATTACATCAGAGTATGTCGAAAAAAGTTCTTTGCTTCGAGAGTTTATTGGTGGAAGCATATTTAAATAAATAAAGGAAAGAAGGTATAAAGATGAAAGTAGGAATTAATGGTTTTGGAAGAATTGGAAGACTAGCATTTAGAGAGATGCTAAATGATGAAAAATTAGATATTGTGGCAATTAATGATTTAACAAGTGCTGAGGATTTAGCATATTTATTAAGATATGATACAAATCATCGTAGATATTTAGAAGATGAAATTACTTTTGATGAAGATAATATTATCTATAAAGGGAAAAAAATAAGAGTATTTAGTGAAAAAGACCCTGCTTGTATTCCTTGGGATACAATGGAAGTTGATGTAGTTTTAGAGTGTACTGGTTTATTTACATCACTAGAAAAAGCTTTAAAGCATGTTGAAGCGGGTGCAAAAAAAGTGGTAATCTCTGCTCCTGCCAAAGGAGAATTAAAAACGATTGTTTATAACGTTAATGATGAAGAATTAACAAGCGAAGACCAAGTTATCTCAGCAGCTTCGTGTACTACTAATTGTCTTGCCCCTGTTTTAAAAGTAATTGAAGATAATATTGGGATAAAAAAAGGATTTATGAGTACTGTTCATGCTTATACTAATGATCAAGCTACTTTAGATATTGCTCATAAAAAAGGAATTTATTCTCGTCGTGGTCGAGCAGCAGCTTGTAATATAATTCCCGCGACAACTGGAGCTGCAAGTGCAATTGGCAAAGTTATTCCTAGCTTACTTGGTAAGTTAGATGGCAATGCTTATCGTGTCCCTGTTAGTGATGGTTCTTTAATTGATGTTACTTTAGAGTTAAATAGAAACACAACGAAAGAAGAAATAAATAAATTATTTGAAAACAATCAAAGTGAAACGTTGAAATTTACTATGGATCCAATTGTATCTAGTGATGTAATTGGAACTAAATATGGAGCTGTTGTTGATGGGTTAATGACTAATATCGTTGAAGTTGACGGACATCAGTTAGTTAAAATAGTTGCTTGGTATGATAATGAGATGGGTTATACCGCCCAAATGATTAGAACTATTAAAAAATTATAATATATGCTATATTTAAAATAGGAGGGATAAGAAATGCAAAACAAAACAAAAGCTAAAATAGCAGGAACATTAGCAGCTTTAACAGCATTTGGAACGACTACACCAGCTTTAGCTAACGATGAAATCAATCTTGATAGTTATATTGAACAGGATATGGTAAGTGTTGAAGAAGTATTACATTTTCTTTATGAAAAACAGATGAATTCTATAATTCCTGTGGTGGAGGAATTAAATAATTTTTATACTTATATTGATAACAAAGATATTATTAAATCTGCTTATCCAAGAACATATCAAAATTTAGATTTAGATTTAGGATACATCCAAAGAAGTTATGGTTCAACTTATTATGATTATGTCCCTAATGATGGAGATTATCTAAACGGGATTATAAAAAATAATCATTTCCTTTTATCTTTAAAAATCACCTTAGACGGAAGTGGACGTGAACCAACTTATGGTGTTATTCCTGATACTAATACGGAACAAGGTTTTAGAATGCGCAATAGTGAAGATATTGAATTAATGAGCACTTATAATGATATCTTAAATAGAGCTAATTTAGTGAGTGAAAATTTATTAAAGGTTGTTAATAATTATGATAGTGTGAGTGAAGATGATTTACTTATGGCTTTAAAAGATATTTATGAGTCACAAAAGGATTATTTAAATGAAATAATGCCAAAACTTGCATATTTTTATGAACAAGTTGATACCGAAAACATAATTAAAAATGGATTTAGCAATGCTTATCAAGCTTTTCTAACTCCTAGAGATGATAGTGCCATTTATAATACTACCGATATAATAAATAGTTACTTATCAGTGATTATTAGAAACAATGAAATTATAAATAATTTACTAATATCAGAAGATGCAGGTTATGGTGTAATTATTGATGATGCAGCCGAGTATGGTATAAGACAAAAAACAGATAAAGATAAAGAACTTATCGAAAACTATAAAAAATTAGTAGGTAACTATTATTCTAATCCTACTTTAGACTATAGTGTTATTAATCTGTTAAATCAAAGTGCTAAAAATATTCAAAATAAAACTTTACATTAAAAAGTATTAATTTAATACTTTTTTTCTTTAAAAAAATTAAAATATGGTATATTAAAAGTAGGTGATATGTTATGTACAAAACATTAAAAGAAATGGATATCAAAGGAAAAAAAGTTGTTTTAAGATGTGATTTTAATGTTCCTATCAAAGATGGAAAAATATTAGATGATAATAAAATAGTTGCTTCGCTTGAAACAATTAAATATTTAATAGATAATGATTGTAAAGTAATAATTCTTTCGCATTTAGGAAAGATAAAAGAAAAAAGTGATCTTAAGAAAAATACTTTAGTACCAGTTGCTAAAAGACTTTTGAAATTACTAACCTCAGAATTAAATTACAAAAATATTCATGTAGCTTTTTCTAATCATACTAGAAGCAATGTTCTAAAAGAAAAAGTGGATGCTTTAAAAGAAAAAGAAATACTAGTATTAGAAAATACTAGATATGAGGATTTTCCTAATAAATATGAAAGCAATTGTGATGAAGAATTATCAAAATTTTGGGCGTCTTTAGGAGATGTTTTTGTAAATGATGCCTTTGCCTCAGCGCATCGTGCTCATGCCTCAACAGTCGGGATAGCCAAACATTTACCAAGTTGTATGGGATTTTTATTTCAAAAGGAACTAGAAGCTTTAGATCAGAATGTTATGAATCCGGAAAAACCATTTACCGTAATAATGGGAGGAGCAAAATTAGAAGATAAAATAAAAGTTATTAACAAGTTAATTTCTAAATGTGATCACTTACTTTTAACAGGAGGAATAGCTAATACTTTTTTAAAAGCTTTAAACATTAATATCGGTTTTTCTCTATATTCTGATAATGCGGAATTAATGCAAGAAATAAAGCAAATGTTACTTGATTATAAAGATAAAATAGTCTTACCTTTTGATGCAATTGTAGGTAGCAGTTATGATAAAGAATATACTAATTATAAGACAATTGATAAAATAGAGGACAATGAGATTATATTAGATTTAGGTAATAAAACTATGGAAAAATATAAAGAATATATAAATGAGTCTAAAACAGTTTTTGTTAATGGGACAGCTGGAAAATACGAAGAAGAAAAGTATTCTAACGGTACAAAAACTCTTTTAAATATTTTAAATGATTCATCAGCAAGTGTTGTTTTTGGAGGTGGAGATTCAACAGCTTCGGTTAAAAAGTTTTTACCTAAAAATAATTTTACTTATTTATGTACTGGAGGAGGAGCAACTTTAGATTATATTATAAATGGTACTCTTCCTGCTATTGAAGCTTTAAAAGGGGAAGAAGAATATGAAATACTTGATATTTAATTTAAAAGCTAAACTTAATTATGAAGAAATAAAAGCTTACGCTAAAATGTTAGAACCATATAAAAATCGGGTAATCTTAGCCCCTAGTTATTTATATTTAGCTTATTTTAAAGAACAAAATTTTAACTTGTGTGCTCAAGATGTCTCAATGTTTCCTTTAGGTAATTATACAGGTGAGGTCAGTGCTGAACAATTAAAAAGTATTGGCTGCAATTATGCTTTAATTGGCCACTATGAAAGAAGAAAATATTTAAAAGAAGATAAGCAAATGTTACTGGCCAAAATAAAACAAGCTTTAAATCAAGACATAATACCCATCCTGTGTTTAAGTGAAATTAGTGGTAATTATAATTTTGAGGAAATACAAAAGCAAATTGCTGATATTTTAAATAATTTAGAAGATGATCAAGAGAAAATAATCTTAGCATATGAACCGGGTAATATGGTTGCTAGCAGTAAAGAAATTGATGTAGATAGAATAAATCAAATGCTTAAAAATATTAAATCTTTTGTCCAAGAAGAATATTCTTTAAATAGTGAAATGCTTTATGGAGGAAGTATTAATTTAAATAACCTAAATATCTTAAGTGGGATTGAAGCAGATGGATTTTTGATAGGTAATTTAGCAACTAAAAAAGAGGAAATTTCCACACTTTTTAATAATTTTAGCCATTAATCGACAAAGTTTTACATTAATTTACATAACTAGACAAAACATTCTCTAGTATTTTAATCCTTTCTTTTATATAATTAATTTGCGTGCAGTAAAAAGGAAGGAAAAGAAGAAAATGAAAAATAATATTAGGGTTCTACTAATTGATGACAATGAAAATGTTATCAAATTAGTAAAAGAACATTTTAGCAGTCACGCAGTAATAAACATTGTCCTATCTACCACGGATGGAGAAGAGGGCTATAAATTAATAAAGGAAAGACAGGCTGATTATGATGTTATTGTAATGGATTTAATCATGCCTAATAAAGATGGTCTTTCTATCTTAGAAGATATGAAAAGAGACAATATTTTTAAAAAGGTTATTGTGCTTACTAGTTATAATGAAGACTCAACTGTTCGTTTAGTAAGTGAATATGGAATTAATTATTATATGTTAAAACCTTTTAATGTTAAGGATTTGGAGAAACGAATTTTAAATATTTACGAGGTTAAAAGAAAAGAGTTTAGTGCTCCAAAGGATCAAAAGATTGAACTTAATATTACTAAGTTGTTGCATTCTTTAGGGATCCCTTCTCATATTAAAGGATACCAATATATAAGGGATGGAATATACATGATGTATAAAAAACCAAGTTTAATTGGTGGAATAACCAAAGAATTATATCCAGAGATTGCTCACCATTATTCAACAACATCATCAAGAGTAGAAAGAGCTATTCGTCATGCAATTGAAGTAAGTTGGAATAGAGGAGACTATGATTTAATGGAAGAAATATTTGGTCATAGTGTTGATTACGATCGAGCTAAACCAACTAATTCGGAATTTATCGCTACTGTTGCTGATAAATTAAGGTTAGATGATAAATTTGTTAAATTGTAAAATGTAAGCGCAGATTTAAAAAAATCTAGTGCTTTTTTTAACTATTTAAAAAAAATAAAGGAAATCACCAACTTTTCTATAATAATGTAAGTAGAAGGGAGATGATAAAAAGTATGAAAATACTTCTTAATGAGGCCATAAGTAAAGAAAATGCTTATACATTAGATCCAAGTGATAATAAAAAAATAATTCCTATTGTTTATGATTCAATGTTTAAAACAATGCTTAATAACGAAAATAGGAAAAAGTATGTAGCTTTATTCTTATCATATTTTATTAAAGAGGATTATGATTATATCTTAAATAATATCGTATTTGTTAAAAATGATATAGATAAACAAAATTATCACGAAGCACAAAAAACAGTAGATATGATTGTTAAAGTAGATGATAAAATATATAATATCGAAATGAATAATAATGCTACTAAATCATCACTAGAAAGAAATATAGATTATGCTAATATGATTTACCGAAGTAAAATGAAAAGAGGAATAAAAAAATATAACTATCAATACACAATCCAAATCAACATCAATAATTTTAGTTTCAAAAGAAATAATAAAAGTATCGAAGAGTACTTTATCCAAAATGAAGAATATGTCCTCACAGATAAAATAAAATATATATTTATATATCTACCAAATATCAGGAAAAAATATTATAATAAAGAAAAGATAAATGCATTAGAGAAACTAATGTTAGTATTAAATGAACCAAAGGGATCAGAAATAGAAAAGGAAGTTAAGGGTGAGAAGATAATGGAAGAGTATCGAAAGGAAGCAGAAGAAGCAAGTGAGATTCAAGAGTTATGGGAAGCAATGGCATATGACCCAATAGAGAATGCGAAGATGATAAGAGAGATGGATTTAAACTATGCTCGAGAAGATGCCAAAAAAGAAGGAGCAAGACAAACTTTAGTTGAAAATGCTTTAGAGCTTTATAAGAACGGGGTTTCCAAAGATATTATCTGCAAATCACTAAAAATTAGTAAAGAAGAATTAGATGTTATTTTAAAAGAATCGAAGTAATATCTTTTCTTTTTTGCTATTTTACACTTAAGTTAATAGATTTTTAGAGCTTATTATTATATAATTAATTAAGAAAAGAGTTGGTAATGTGAAAAAGATATTAACAATAATTTTAGATGGTTTTGGCTATAAAGAAGATGTTCATGGAAATGCCATTAAACAAGCTGTAATGCCTAATTATGATAAGTTATGGGAGCAATATCCACATATGCTATTAAAGGCTAGTGAAAAGTCAGTTGGATTACCAGAGGGACAATTTGGAAACAGTGAGGTTTGCCATACGATTATTGGAGCTGGGAAAATATTACGCCAAAAGCAACTTATTGTCACTGAAGAATTAGAAAAAGAAGAGTTTATGAGTAACGAAGCTTTTATAGATTTAGTTGATTATTTAAAAGAAGAAAATAAAGCTTTACATATTATGGGTTTGCTTTCTGATGGTGGAGTTCACGCCCAAATAACTCACTTTTTGAAAATGATAGAGCTTTTAAAAGAAAAAGAAATTAAAGAAGTTTATTTTCATATTATTACCGATGGTAGAGATACAGGAGTTCATGATTCCAAAAAATTTATTAATGAACTTCAACAGACAATTAATAAGTTTAATCTTGGCTCAATAGCAACTATTTGTGGCCGTTATTATGCTATGGATCGTGATAGCAACTATGATCGTACTAAATTATATTACGATTTAGTAACCCAAGGTAAAGGAAACAAGCCTCTTAATTTAGATAAAGCTATTAATATGTGTTATGAAAAAAATGTTACCGATGAATTTTTACCACCAATACTTGTAAATTCTAAAGGACTTATAAAAAATGGGGATGCTTTACTTTGGATGAATTATCGAACTGATAGAGCAAAACAAATATTGTTAAGTTTATCAGATAGTAGCTTTGATAAATTCCCAACAGTAATAAATAACCTACGCATTTATACTTTCTTTGAAATGGATAAAAATATTGATTCTACTATAATCTTCGAAGAAGAAAAATCAGATAATCCTTTAGGAATATATCTATCAAAATTAGGTCTTACCCAAGCACGAATTGCTGAGACCGAAAAATTTAACCACGTTACTAAATTCTTTGATTCAGAATATACTGGTCCAATTAAAGGTTGTGATAAATTTTTAGTTCCTTCCCCTAAAGTTGCTACTTATGATTTAAAACCAGAAATGTCAGCAATTGAAGTTACTAAAAAAACAATTAAAGCTCTTGAAAAAGATTATGATTTTATCTTACTCAATTACGCAAACCCCGATATGCTTGGACATACAGGTAATTTAAGTGCAACAATTAAAGGATTAGAAATTTTAGATGTATGTTTAGGGAAATTAATAGAAGTAGCTGAAGATAATTTTTACACAATATTTTTACTTTCTGATCATGGTAATTGTGATATTATGTTAGATGAAAATGAACAACCGGTAACAACTCATACCTTAAGCAAAGTACCATTTATAATAACAGATAAAAAAGTTAAATTAAAAGAAGATGGTAACCTTTCTCATGTTGCACCTACTATTTTAAAATACATGGATATAGCATTACCGCCAGAAATGAAAGATACAAACGATTTATTTGTTGAGGAGTAAAATGGACTTTATTGTTGATACGAATATAGATTTAAATAAAATAAATACTTCTTCAATAAATCTTGATTTAAATTTGTCTCAAGAAGATATAAGCCAGTTTATTGCCAACATAATTAAAAAAATTTACTTAAATTATCAAGATATAACAGGTAATGATATAAATAGGGAAACATTTACTAATAAATGTGATTTACTAACAGCAGTAGCTTATTATAATTTTGTAAATTACGGATTTAATTGCTATCCTCTTGAAACTCATAAAGTAATATCTAATGATGTTTTGGGACATTCTTTATTGATGATAGAATATAATGATTTTAAGTATTTAGTCGATCTTACTTATAAACAATTCTTTTTAAAAGAAAATTGTCAAGATAAAAATTATTTTATTAAAAATGGTTATGTTTTGCTTGCTCCTCATCCGGGCTATTATTATTTAAAACATCCCGAATATCTACCTGTTGCCCAAAAGATATTGGAAGACGGTTTCATTGAAGCAACAGAAGAAAATTTAAAAATCTATTTTGATAGTTTTTATAAGACGAAAAGAGGAAAGATAGATAATATGACCTCAATAAGTGGAAAAGTTTATTTAAATGCCTGTAATTTTAGTAGTTCTTCTGTTAATCACTCTCAAGAAAGTTTAGATGCTATGGGTTTTAAATTTGCAAGTAAGTTAAGAGGCATAAAGAGATAAATACCTTTTGCATAGATTGACATAAGCTCCAAAACATGCTATATTAAGCCTACTGATGGGGATTGGTTAGCTTGTAAATATCATACATATAAAATCCTTATCGAGGATTTTTTCTATTTGTAAAAGAAAACCCCCAGTTGTACTGGGGGTTCTAAAAAGCTTTAGCGTTGCGAAGAAAAACCTCCTTTGATAA
>CANPXJ010000055.1 GCA_947585915.1 uncultured Bacilli bacterium
ACTTATTATTACTATTACTACTATTAATATTATTGCTATTATTTTCTTTTTATTTTTTAATCCCACATTAATCACCTATTTACTTTTCTACTCCAATTATACCCCCCCCCTAAAACTAAATGTCAATATTTTGAGATTAAAAAACATTGATTATTTAATATATCAAAAAAAGGTAATTATAATATACAATTACCATTTTTAAATATTTCTATTTTATTATTATCTTTATCTATACCTATAATTTCTAAATCTTCAGTTCCAATCATGAAATCAACATGAGTTTTAGATTGATTTAAACCTTTAGCTTTTAATGTCTCTATATCTAACTTTTCTCCACCTTTTATTGAATCAGCAAAAGATTGACCTAACGCTAAATGACACGAAGCGTTTTCATCAAATAAAGTGGTATAAAAAAGCATATTAGTATTAGAAATTGGAGAGTCAACATCTACTAAAGCAACTTCGCCTAAATAACAAGAACTATTATCAAAATTAATTATTTCTTTTAATTCTTCATAACCTTCTTTAGCTTTAAAATCAATTACCTTTCCATCTTTGAACTCTAAATAAAAGTCTTTAATTAATTTGCCATTATGGCTTAGAGGTTTAGAAGCATAAACTATCCCATTCGTTCCTTCTTTTTTAGGTGATGAATATATTTCTTCACTCGGTAAATTAGGAAAGACTATTCTTCCATCAGCTAACTTCATTTCAATATTGTGAAATAAATAATTATCGGGAAGTTCCACAGTTAAATCTGTACCTAAAGAATTTTTATAATGTAAGTATTTTAAATTTAACTTATTTATCTTATGAGCTCTTTCATGACTTATTTTTATTTTATCATTTAAAGCTTTTTGGGGATTCTTATCAGTAATTAAACAAATATCTAAAATTAATTTCCATAATTTATCTACACTATTTTTTTCATTTGGAAATAATTTATCGCCCCAATCTTGGGTAGGTACCGCCGCAATACACCACGAAAGTTCATTTTTATTTCTTCTTAATTCAAACAATTTTGTTTGTTCATTCATATGTAAAGACATTTTAGCTAATTTTTGAGCAGACACATCAGCCATTAAACCTGGGTACTCACATGCTAAAGACAAAAAAGCACTGCCCTTTTTTGCATATTCATCATAATCAGATGCATTCCACCAATCATTATCTTTAAGCTCTTCTAAAGTTAAATTTTGGATTTGTTCATGTTTAATATAAGCATCTTTAAGATTAAGTTTAATATCTTTAACACCTATCTCGTAAGCCTTCTTAACTAAGATTCTAATAAAATCATATCTTTCCATAGGTCCAGCTATATATAAAGGCTCTCCTTTTTTTATTTTTAAACAATCTTCTAGCAAAATACTAGCATATTTTTCTAAATATTCTTTCATAAAAACCACACATTCCTTTCACTTTGTTCAAGGCACACATAGTCATGAAAAACTATTTTTCAGACTACTCTCCTTTTTTAAAATTTAAAAGTTGTTCTAGCTCCATCCGATAAGTTATCTTTATCATTATCAATTGGTTCAGCCCCATTTCCAAAGCTAATTGAGACACTTTCTCCTCCTAGAACCGCTTCATATTTACTAGGATTTATAAAATGGAGTAAGTTTTTAATATTTCTTCTTAAAGCACTAATACCAGTAATTAAAATAATTAAAGAAATACAAGGTAAAAATATACTTACATCTTTACTAGACCAATAAATATCAGTATAATCATTAGGATTATAATAAGCTGTTATTTTATCTCCTATTTCTCCATCAATAGCAAAGGCTTTATTATAAGTATATGTAACATTATCAATTGTATAAGAAAGAACGTAGTTAGTAAAATCATCTTGAATATCTTTTTGTAAAATAGTAGCTTCTACCTCTTTATAATCTCTAATTTTAAAGGATTGATGGTAAGCTAAAATTGTAAAGATACACAAAACTATTCCTACTAACAAAATTATGGCACTAAATATTATACCTACAAAATGACCAATGGGATTATCAAAGTAAAATGAATTTCTAGTTGTTGTCATTCCTTCATGTTCAACTCTATTAATTTGCATTGTTATCAACCCTTCTTGCCTTTTTTATATTAATAACTATCGTATAAATCATAATGAAAATAGCACTTAGAATCAAAGATAAATAAAAACTTATTCCTCTTGATAAAAGCATAGCACTACTTAATATTGTGGCTGGGAAAAGAATTTTAAACATTATCATAAATCCCCCTTCACTAGCGCCCATTGCTCCTGGAAGTGGTAAAGATGCCACGGAAATATAAAGTACAGCTTCCATTAATATAAAGGTAAAAATACTATATTCAGTTAAGTTGAAAGAACGATAAACAAAATAAGGAACACTATGATATACACTTAATTGTAATATAGTAGTTAAAAATATTTGGAAGATAAAGAACTTATTATTTTTTAAATAAATTGCACATTCATGATATTCTTCTAATTGATTTAAAGATTTTTCCTTAAAAGTATCAGCACTTTTTATTTTTAATTTTTTAAGCACTTTATATACAAAGTTAACCAATTTCTGACTTACCTTTTTTGTAAATATCATAATTATTAAAATAGTTTGAATAGTTAAATTGACACACAAACCAAATAACATCAAATATTTAATATTACCGACGTGATTATGTAAAAGATTATAATCAAAAATAAAACCAAGAACAGCTAATACTAATGTTATAAATTGAAAACTTAAAAGTTGAACTAACAAAGCTAAAGCTCCATGGGAAATTGAGATTTTATCTTTTTTCATATAGTAAAGTTGCATCGGTTGTCCACCAGTTGATGAAGGAGTTATTGACGAAAAGAAAAAACCAATAATACTATATTTAATTGCTTGAAAAAAAGATACTTTATCATTTAAACTTCTTAAAAGACGATAAGTATTTAAAGATTCAAAAAAGATATACCCAAACATACATAATAAACCTATTAATAAATAAAATTTATTAGCATTCCCAAAATTATAAGCTATTTGCTTTATATCGTTATTTTTAAATATAACATAAAGAGTTAAAAAAGCTATGGCAAAAAAAATAATAGCACTAATTATTCTTTTTTTAGTAAATTTTTCTTTTATTTGGTTCATGTCTATCACTTCTTAATTTTTTAGCTTTTTAAACTTTTTAAATCTTCTTTTTTATTTTATCTCAATTATCTTATTAAAACAAGAAAACTAAAAAAAGTTTACAAAAAAAACTACAAAAAGTAGTTTAATTTATCTCAATAAGTTCATATTCTCTTGAACCAATTCCTAATTCTTCAGCAGCTTCAATTGTATGAATTCCTTCTCTTTCATTAATTCTATTTAATAGTGCTTCCTTTCCTGGGTCATCAGAATTAGTAACTAAATCAATACAAGCTTGGTCAAGAGCAACAGAGTCTAAAGATGCTAATATACCTATATCTTGCATACATGGATCTTGAGCAACAGCACAACAATCACAATCAACAGACATATTACACATAATATTAACATAAGCAATATTATCTTTAAAATAATTAGTTATGGAACTTGCAGCGTCTGCCATTGCTTCTAAAAATTTTCTTTGTTCGACAGTAAACATGTCTTCATAAGAACCATCTTCTTTACCAACACAATGAATATATCTTTTGCCATGTGATGAAGCTACACCAATTGATAGTTGTTTTAAAGCTCCACCATATCCTCCCATTGGATGCCCTTTGAAATGTGATAAAACTAGCATTGAATCATAATTATCAATATTTTTTCCAACATAATTTTTCTTTATAACTTTTCCATTAGGAATTTCTAAAACCTTATCAGGACCTTCACTATCCATTATATCTACTTTGAAATATTTTGACCAACCATGATTTTCCATTAGCTTTTGATGTTTTTCGGTTGTATCTCTTTCGCCTTCATAGGCTGTATTACATTCAACTACTGTTCCTTTAATTTCTTCTATCATTGGTTTTAAAAATTGAGGTCGTAAATAGTTTTGGTTTCCTTCTTCTCCAGAATGAACTTTTACCGCTGTTTTTCCCTTTAAGTTTACCCCTAAAGCTTTATACATTTTAACAACAGCCTCAGGTGTTAATTCCTTAGTAAAATAAACTTTTGATTTTTCCATAATTTTCTCCTTTTCTAAACTCTTTTTATTTCTACCATTTCGTAAGCTTCTATAATATCTTTTTCTTTAATATCATTAAAGGCTTCTAAAGTAATTCCACATTCAAAACCTTTTTTTACTTCTTTAGCAGCATCTTTTCCTCTTTGCACACTAGAAATTTTACCATCATGAATAATAACACCATCACGAATAACTCGAGCTTGGGCATTATTTTTAATCACGCCATCAACTACATAAGAACCAGCAATCGTTCCAACTTTAGAGAATTTAAATAATTGACGAACCTCGGCATTACCAATAATTTGTTCCTCAAATTCTGGGTCTAACATACCTTTCATAGCTAGTTCCATTTCTTCTACTACTTTATAAATAATAGTGTAAAGTCTAATTTCCACATTATATTCTTTAGCAATTTCCTTTGTCATTGCACTTGGTGAAACGTTAAAACCAATCACGATAGCATTAGAAGCATTGGCTAAAACGATATCACTTTCGGTAATTGTTCCTATTCCCGAACGAATGACATTAACTTTAACTCCTTCAACATCAATCTTTTCTAAAGCGTTTTTAACTGCTTCTTCGGAACCACGAACATCAGTTTTTAAAACAACATTAATTTCCTTATTACCAGCATTAATATGAGCAAATAAATCGTCTAGTGACACAACTTCTTTTTTATTCTTATTGGTTTTAGCAATTTCTTCTCTTTTAGCAGCAATATTTTTTGCTTCACTTTCGGTTTCAAAAGCCATAAATTTATCACCAGCAGAAGGGTTGCCTGAAAGCCCAGTAATTTCTACAGGAGTTGAAGGTCCAGCTTCGACTACTTGCTCACCTAAATCATTTTTCATTGTACGCACTTTTCCAAAATAATGACCAACAACAATTGGGTCTCCTAATCTTAAAGTACCATTTTGAATAAGAATAGAAGCAACTCCCCCAACATTCTTATCTATTTTTGATTCAATAACTGAACCCATAGCATATCTTTTAGGATTGGCTTTTAATTCTCCCATTTGCGCAATTGTGATAATTGTTTCTAATAGTAAATCAATTCCTTCACCACTTTTTGCGGAAATATCAACAAATGGAACATTTCCTCCCCATTCTTCTGGCGTAATGTTAATTTCAGCCATTTCCGTTCTAATTTTTTCAGGATTAGCATTAGGTTTATCAACCTTATTAACAGCAACAACAATTGGAACTTTAGCTGATAAAGCATGATCTACTGCTTCTTTAGTTTGTGGCATTACCCCATCATCAGCGGCAACTATAATGATAACAATATCCGTAACACTAGCTCCCCTTGCACGCATTTCCGTAAACGCAGCATGGCCAGGAGTATCAATAAAAGTTATCTTCTCTCCGTTTTTTTCAACTTGATAAGCACCAATATGTTGGGTTATTCCCCCAAATTCACTATCAACAACTGAAGATGAACGAATATAATCAAGTAAAGTTGTTTTACCATGATCAACATGGCCCATAATTGTGACAACTGGAGGTCTTTTTACTAAATCTTTTTCATCATCTATAACTTCGTATTCTTCAAAGTTAGCTAAATCTCTAGTTGAATCCTTTTTTAAAGTTTTGTTATACTCTAAAGCAATAATTTCCGCATTTTCATAGTCAATAGCTTGATTTAAATTTAACATTACACCTGAGGTAATAAGTTTACTAATTACTTGAGTGCCATTAACACCTAGTTCATTAGCTAAATCAGCAACACTCATACCTTCATGATATAAAATTACATTTTCTTCTTCGGTATTAGTTTTTAATTTAGATTTGTGCTTATACATAGCTTTTCTTTTATTTAAGAATTCTTCTTTATTAGCACTGCTATTTTTTTTCTTTAATTTTTGTGTACGATTGCCTTTAGATGCCACATTTTTAATACTAGATAGCTCCATTATTTCATCAACTGCTTGGTCAATGACATCTTCTTCTTCTAAAGATGTATCATTTTCAGTACTGATTAAATTGAAGACATTATCTAATATTATTACATCATCATCTTCTAAAAAATCATTAGCATTTTTGACATTAATCTGTAACTCACTACATTTTTTTAACACTTCCGCAACTGTCAAATTGACAGAAACTGCATATTCCTTTACACTCATATATCCTCCTCTTTTCCTATATTCTTATTTATTTAATTATATTAATTAACTCCTCATAAATAGCATCGGGCACTTCTATTTCTAAAACTCTATCTAATATTTTATTTTGATGAGCTTTTTTGATGTCTTCTACATCTTTCTTTAAATATGCGCCCTTACCATTTAACTTACCCGTTAAATCAACTTTAACTTCTTTTTCAGGTGTTCTTACAACTCTTAGTAAGTCTTTCTTTTCACACTTTTCTTTTGTTATAACACAAGTACGCATTGGTATTTTTCTTTGTTTCATCATGCCCTCCTCAATTTATTTTAAGGTTTTATAAGTTTATAAACTTTATCATTATTTAATACTTTTTCTTCATCAATTTTTAATTTTTCTATCATTTCATTTATTTCTTCAGCGGTATAATTTTCTTTCAATATTGAATTATCATAATAATAAGCTAAATCCTCTAAATCAACAGCATAGATAATATCACCATAAGGATGGTCATTTAAACCAGTTTGTATTTTTTTCTTTGTGCCAACTAAACACCATCTATCTGCTTCCCAGCCTATACTTTGCTTGGTAACATAGTACCTTGACTGATTATTAAAATCATTTATCTTAACTACTTTTAAATTATCTAGGGAATCAGTTGTTCCAACTAACTCTTCTGTATTTGTTTCACTATTATATTGATATCTAAGTTTATCTTCCTTATTTCCACAACCAGTTAGACCTAGAGTAACAGCCAATGCTGTTGATAATAATATTTTTCTTCTTTTATTCATTAAAACCACCCTTCAATTTTCTAATCTTGATTGCCCTCTTCATTTATCTGATTTAATGTTTTAACATTTATTTTATATTTAGTTAAACGACTAGCTAATTTAACATTATTTCCTTTTTTACCAATAGCTAATGAGAAATTGTCATCATCTAAGATAGCTAAAGCTTCCTTTTTCTTTTCATCAACAATGTTAACAATCGCATTTTTAGCTGGTGATAAAGCATTAGCAATAAATTCACATGGATCAGAACTATATAATACTAAATCAACTTTTTCGCCATTAAGTTCTTTTAAGATATTAGAAATTCTAGAACCTCTTTCCCCAATACAAGCTCCAATAGCATCAACATTCTCATCCTCAGAATAAACAGCAACTTTACTTCTAATACCAGCTTCTCGAGCTACGGAATAAAGCATTATTGTACCATCAGCTAATTCTGGTATTTCACTTTCAAATAATCTTTTCACAAAACCATAATGTTTACGAGAAAGTAAAATTAAAGGTCCTTTAGTTCCTGCTTCTACTTTGGTCACATAAACTTTAATAGATGATCCCATTTTAACTTCTTCACCTGGAATCATTTCTTTTTTAGGAAGAATTCCTCTAGTTCGACCTAAATCAACATAGTAATTTTTAACATCTTCCATAGCTAGAATTCCAACCATTAATTCATCTTGCTTATCAGCAAAATCTTCCATGATACTATTTCTTTCTGCTTCTCTTATTTTTTGAGTTAATACTTGTTTAGCCGTACTAATAGCTACTCGTCCAAAATCTTCTGGGGTAACTTCTTTTTCAATTGTTTCTCCAACTTTAATATCCGGAACTATCTTCTGTGCGTCTTCCAAAAGTATTTGTGCATCAGGATTTATCTCTGGTTCAATATAAGTAATATTTCCTTCTTCATCTTCAACTTCTTCACCATCAATATAATCTTCTACGACAACTAAATAAGAAATTACTTTAATATCACCAGTAGTTCGATTAATTTCTACTCTATCGTTAGTTTTAGAATCAAAATTCTTCTTATAAGCAGTTGTTAAAGCTTGTTCCATAGCTTCAAAAACTATATCTTCAGAAATGTTCTTTTCCTCGACAATATGTTTTACAGCTTTAATAAATTCTTCACCATTCATTATTTTCCATCTCCTTGTTCTTTACTTATTACATCTAAAATATAACTATCCTCAATAAAATCATATTTATCTACTATAGGATTAATTATATTAGTAGCTTCAACTATTGTATCTAAATCGATTCCTCCTACTTTATCAAGTTCAATTGTTAGAAATTTATATTTTTTTTCTTCTTTAATTTCGATACTAGATACTATAATATGCATTGATTTTAAAGCTTCATTGACTTTTTTCTCTAAATCTTTTAATTTATTTTCCATACCTCACCTCAATTACAACAATAAAAGCAGGATGTTCTGCCCGCTTTTTTCTGTTAAAAGTATTATATCATATTATTTGAAAATTGGGAAATTTTTTAGTTAAATTTCACCTATTTAATTATAATACAGAATCACAAAGTTTTTCGTATTTTTCACCATAAGGTTTTAAGATAATTACTCTTCTATTTTCATCTATTACTTTAATTTTTATATCTAATCTTTCTTCTGGTAAAATGTCTTCAATCATTTCTGGCCATTCAATAATAGTAACTCCACCTTTAGTAAAATATTCTTCAATTTCTTCAGGATTGGATTTATTATCAAATCTATACATATCCATGTGATATAAAGGCATCTCCCCATTTACATATTCTTTAATTAAGTTGAATGTTGGACTAGTAATATTTTCCTCAATTCCTAAAGCTCCAGCAAAACCCTTAACAAAAATTGTTTTCCCACTTCCTAACTCTCCATTTAGACAAATAATCATATTAGGAAATTTTTCTGACTCTATATTTTGCGCAAGTTCCATTGTATCTTCTATACTAGAAGATGAATATTTATAATCCATAATTCTATCACCATAATTATTATAGCAAAGACCATATTTTTAATACAACCTTAAGTACAAAACTTTACATTAAACATTATTATAAATTTCTTCTACCCTCTAAAGTATTTCTATGATCATCATCACCATCTAAATTTTTAGATTCCTTAGAATTTATTTTAGCAATTAAATCTTTAGCACTTTTAAAACGATCATATTGAGGAATAGTCATTGCTATACCTACTTCATATTCCATTCTTGCATTTACTCCATATTGTTTTTCAATTTGAATTGCCCGATTATAACAGTTTTCCATTGACATTTTTGCATCACGAAACCCCATAGAACAAAAATCATATTCATTATTATTCATTTCTTCACCTCAAAACAATTGTAGCATAAATGTAAATAAAACAAAGTCAAAAAACTCAAATTTCTGTATAGTTTACATTGTTTATACAAAAACTATTTTAAAGCAAAAAAAAAGCGGCAACTTTCTATTTTCGCTTACACTATCGTCGACGTACTAGAGCTTAACTTCTGAGTTCGAGATGGGATCAGGTGTATCCTCTAGGCTATCATCACCGCTAAAGGATTTTGTCCTTTAAAAACAAGATAATGCACTCTATTCAAATTTAATGGGATTAAATCCTCGGATTATTAGTACTAGTCAGCTCAACGTATCACTACGCTTCCACCTCTAGCCTATCAACCTCATAGTCTATAAGGATCCTTACTTTACAAGAAATGGGAAAATTCATCTTGGAGGAGGCTTCCCGCTTAGATGCTTTCAGCGGTTATCCCGTCCATACATAGCTACTCTGCACTGCAACTGGCGTTACAACAGATACACCAGAGGTATGTCCAATCCGGTCCTCTCGTACTAGGATCAGCTCTCCTCAATTTTCCTGCGCCCACGACGGATAGGGACCGAACTGTCTCACGACGTTCTGAACCCAGCTCGCGTGCCACTTTAATGGGCGAACAG
>CANPXJ010000056.1 GCA_947585915.1 uncultured Bacilli bacterium
CGTGATTATTTTAACAAGTTAAAATAATCTATCGTTGGTTTGTCGTGACTTTGTCACTTTTGTTTGACAAACCTACAAATAATTTTATTTTACCTTCTTTTTGCCCTTTGCTTTTTTATGTGAATGATCGAACAATATATCCGTTCTTAAAACAAAGAATAATAATAACACCATTAATATAAGATAAATAATTATAGCAATTTGATTGTCACCTAAAACATAAAATATTGAAACAGCTGAAAATAAAATATTTATACCATAAATAATTAATATTGTTTTTCTTTGCGAAAATTTCATTTTAAGAAGCTGATGATGAAAGTGTTCTTTATCAGCTTTCATAATTCTTTCCCCTTTTATTAATCGTCTAAATATAGCTAGAACAACATCAAAAATAGGAATAGCTAAAATACATAAAGGTACTACTAAAGAAGTAATAGTTGTTCCCTTAAAGCCTAGTAATGAGATAACCGCTATGATAAAGCCTAAGAATTGACTGCCACTATCTCCCATAAAAATTGAAGCAGGCGGAAAATTATAAGCTAAAAAACCTAGAGTTGATCCTAGCATTATTAAAGATAAAGTTACATCTAATCCTCCTGTATTACTTATAATTCCGGCGATTATGGCAATAGTAGCAAAATAAATACAGGATATACCACTAGCAAGACCATCTAAACCATCAATTAAATTTAAAGCATTAGTTATAGCTACTACTATAAAAATACTAATTATATAATTTATTGGTGTTGGAAAAGTTATATTTAAACCAAATAAAGATATATCATTTAAAATGATATGACCATAAAAGGTAGTTATACAAGCTGCAGCTATTTGGACTATAAATTTATATCTAGCTTTGATTGGATTAATATCATCAAAAATCCCCATTAAGACTATAACAAAACTTCCTATTAAGATAGATAACATGCGCACTGAACCATTAGCAAAAAGCATATAACCCACTAAAAAAGAAATAAAGATTGCTACCCCTCCTAAACGAGGCATTGGTATTTTGTGAACCTTTCGCTCATTAGGATAATCCATAGCATTGACATGAACGGCTATAGTTTTAATAATAGGCATTAAAATTACACTTGTTAAAAACGTCGCAATAATCATTAGAAAGATATTATTTCCGTTAACATATAAATTCATACTGCATCTCCCAAACATTATTATACACTAATTGGGCACATTTATCACTAAAAAAAGAAGCGTGTGCTTCTTATAAGAATCTTATAATTGAGAATATTATTAATAATCCTACCAATATTCCCACTAAGAATCGCCAAATATATTTCATCCAATCCTTATAAGGAATATCTAAGTATGCAAGACCAATCATTAATATTGCACTTGTTGGAGCGAAGAATGATGCAAATCCATACATTGAACTAGTAATAATCGCATATAAGCTTGTAAAGTTACCAGCATTTGCAGCAAAATAGCCACCAACATTATAAGCAACAAAATTTAAATCTACATTTAATACTGATGCAATAAATGAAGCAAGTGATGCTAAATAAATATTTAAATTCTTAGTTAATCCTACTATCCAATCAGTAATAGTTGGTACTATTGGGCTTAAGTTAGTTATAACAAATACAATATAAATAAGTACAAGTAATAATACTATTCTACTCATTTTTTTAGCACCTTCAATGAATTTTTCAATTAATTCATCAAAACTAACTTTATAAGCAATAGCAATAATAGCTGCTGCGATAAGTAAGATAATTTGAATATTAAATAATGGCCATGTACCAAATGCTGCAACAACACCTGTATCAGAAGAACCTAATATATATGAGAATATTGGGTGATCTCCAATTTTTATACCTAGTAACCATTCATGGAATTTATCAAAAATCTTAATTCCAAATGAACCATTCCAACTAATATAACCTAAAATTAGGAATACAAAGATGAAAGCAAAGATTACTATTAAAGGCCAAATCTTAGAACCTTTATCAGCTTTTTTAGTCTTTTTGTTTTCAATTACTACAGCAAATTTATCTTCAGCAGCAACTGATTTGTTTTTCTTTTTTAATGTATCTTTTGAATGTAATAAATTAAAGAAATTAAATAAGACAAAACTTAAAACAAATATTGCTACTTTGGTAATAATTTCTAAATTATAATTAACTGCTTGAGAATTAGCTTTTAATAATCCAAAATAGTTACCAATATAACTATATACATATGGACTATAAGTAGCACCAAGTAGTCCTACCAAAATTGAACCAAATGTTGTACATAATGCTGTAATTTTATCCATTTTTAAATTTAGAATAATTGTTATAAAGAATGGAACAAATACTAATAATGGATAAACTTCACTAGAAATTGATGCAAGTCCTGCAAATACAAATGAAGTAATTAAAATAAATGGTATTTCTTTTCCTTTCAATTTGTTGGTAATAGTTTCAATTAATCCTTTATAAGCATCTACTGTAGATAATAAGCAGTAAAAACCACCTAAAACTAATAAGAAAGTAATTTGATATAGAATAGTACTTAATGAATAAATACCTGTAAAGAATAAATTGGCTATTCCTAAACGACTTATTTCTCCAACTACCATGTCACTACCAGTAAATTGACCAGCAGGAATAATCCATGTTAGTATGGCTACAAGTAAAATAGTAATTCCAACTATTTTAAATAAATCGTGTTTCTTAAACATACTTTTCATTAAACATTTTCCTCCCTCTAGACCCATTATAACACAAAATACGAAAATAGAGCTAAAAATATGCCTAAATCTATTATATTTCTTTGTTTTTATGAGTTATTTTTGCAAGAATTAAAATACTTATTATTAATATTACTAGTATTATATCTAAATAATAATTAGTTTTTAAAAAGCTTTCTAAATAGTTTAAATTATAAGTAGCGATAAATAAATGCATGACTAATGTTACTAGCAAACTTATAATAGTTGGAATTAATATTGGGATTAACATTATACTAAATTTATGTTTTGATTTTCTTTTTAAAAGGAAGATTACACTTAAAGAACCAATTGTTATTGCAAGCACTATACCTAGAAATTTATTGGATAATATATATCTTAATATTTTTATCTTTTGTTTATCTTGTTTAGATAAATTCTCATCTATTAAACTAGTATCAGGAATATAATCTTGAATTTTATTAAGTTCTTTTTTAGTAACTTTTAATATTTCTTCTTTTACCTCTGGTTCAATATTGTATATATTATTTGTATTTATATCATCTATTGTATCACTTATAACATCTTCAATATTTTCTTCACTAATTATTTTTGTATCTTTACCACTTATAATTGCTTTAATTACATTATCCGAAATATCCCCAATTAATTCTTTTACTTCTTTACTATTAAATATTTTGATAATTAAATCTTCATTAACTCCATATTTTTCAGTTTCATCATAAATTGGTTTTAAGGTTTTGTCTAGCCCTTCTTTTAAACGAGGATTTTCTTCTATCATCTTTTCAAAATTAATAGATGTTAAAACATTTTTTGTAAAATTATCATTAATTTCTTTTTTTATGGGAATAAGTATTAACAAAATAGTAGAGCAAAAAAACAAAATTATTATTAACAATGTAACTATTAAATTTTTAATTACTTTCATATAAACTCGTTTTAAAAAAATAGATAAAAATTCTATCTATTTTTAGTTTCTTTCTTTCATAGTTGGGAAAAGTAAAACATCACGAATTGAATCTTGTTCTAAAAATAACATACATAATCTATCAATTCCATAGCCTATTCCCCCAGCTGGTGGCATACCATATTCTAAAGCCTCAATAAAGTCCATATCAATATCATTGGCCTCATCATTTCCTAAATCTTTCTCAGCTAGTTGAGCTTTAAATCTTTCTAATTGCTCAATTGGGTCATTTAATTCGCTATAAGCATTAGCAAATTCCTTTCCGCCAATGAAAAGTTCAAATCTTTCAGTAAATCTTGGATCTTCAGGATTTTTCTTGGTAAGAGGTGATATTTCAATTGGATGTCCATATAAGAAAGTTGGTTCAATTAAAGTTTCTTCTACATATTTTTCAAAGAATAAGTTAATTATATGACCTACTGTTTTTTCATGTTCTTGCACCTCTATTTGATGTTCTTGAGCTAACTTTAAAGCGTCTTCTAAACTCATTTCTTTTTTAAAATCTATCCCTGTTACATCTTTAACAGCATCGACCATACTAATTTTTTTCCATGGTCCTTTTAAATCAATTTGGTGACCATCAAATTTAAATTTTGTTTTATTAAAAATTTCTTTGGCAATAGTTTGATACATATTTTCCGTTAATTGCATCATACCTTCTAAATCACTATAAGCAAGATAAGCTTCCATCAAAGTAAATTCTGGATTATGTTTTGGGTCCATTCCTTCATTTCTAAATGCTCTGCCTATTTCATAAACAGCTTCCATGCCTCCTACTAATAATCTTTTTAGAGGAAGCTCTAAAGCAATACGTAAGTACATATCTAAATTTTGAGTATTATGATGAGTTATAAAAGGTCGCGCAGAAGCCCCAGTTAAAAGGGTTGATAAAATAGGTGTTTCGACCTCAACAAATCCTTGGTTATCCATAAAGTTTCTAATACATTTTATAATTTGCGGTCTTAAAAAAGCTACTTGTTTAGATTCATCATTCATTATTAAATCGACATAACGACGACGATATCTTTCTTCAATATCGGTAAGACCATGAAATTTTTCGGGAAGAGGTCTTAAAGCTTTAACTAAATGCGTGTATTTTAAACACTTAATAGTGACTTCACCCGTTCTAGTTTTCATAATTTTTCCATGAACCCCTACTATATCACCAATATCAGCACTCTTAAATAAATTATAAGCTTCTTCTCCAATATCATTTATCGAAATATAAATTTGAATTGAACCAGTTTTATCTTTAATCGTAAAAAATGAAGCTTTCCCCATCTTACGAATAAACATAATTCTACCAGCTACAGTAGCAGTATCATCCATATTTTCAAATTCATCATGTTCAATTTCCCCATATTTATCTTTTAAATCCTGGGCATAAGCATCACGTTCAAATTTGCTACCAAAGGGATCAATCCCTAAATCTTTAATTTTGTTTAACTTTTCTCTTCTTACTAATTCTTGTTCACTAAATTCACGCATTTTATCAACTCCAACTTGTTTTAAGTATACATTTTTTAACTATAAAAATCAATTTTTTGTTATTATTGCTCTAATTCTTTTAAATACTTTGCTATCTTCATACTCTAAGTAATTACTAACAATAGTTCTTAAAAGTTCTATTTTAGGTTCTTCTTTATTATATATTTTAAATAGTTCATCTTTTAACTCAGGTAAGTTAAGTTTATTCTTTAACTCTTGATATGAATAATTTTTGGTATAAGCCATTAAATAACGATAGTAAAATTCATTATCATAATCAAAATCTTCGATAATTTCTTTAAAGGTTTTTCCTTTTAATTCGTGAAAATAATAAATTAAAGGATGATATTCATAACGAGCCATTAAATATGTTTGATTTATTAAACCTTTTTTACAACTAATACCAATAGGTTTAGTTAAATAATCTTGAAAGATGTAGTTATTATTATAAATATTACAGCCATATAAATAATTATAAAAAATTTTGTTATTTATATCTGTTATGCTATATATTAATCTAGAATTTTTTTCATAACAAGGAAAGTTCATCACATTTATTTCATGAAAAATACCTTCTTTGACATTTTCTAAATACACATTTTTATCTTCAATGTAACATAAATAATTTCGGAACATAATTTGTATAATATTATTTTCATCATCTATTTCTAGGACAACCTTATTAAGTTTATTATTTTCTTTAATAAAATAACAATAAATATAATCGCCATCTTTAAAGATATAAACATCTTTGCCTTGGTAAGAAATAAATACTGGTCTTATATACACTCGACTATTTTCTTCCATGCAATTTATTAAATCCCTAGATATATCGAGCAAATAACTTGTATCTTGTGCATCCAATTCTCTAATAACTATATCTTCCATAAACCCACCTAACCTCTATTTTCTCTATATCGTTCTTTTGGATCTAAAATCTTTTTACGTAGTCTAATTTCATCAGGAGTAATTTCTACTAGTTCGTCATCTTCGATAAATTCTAAAGCTTCTTCTAAAGTAAATTCTTTTGGTTTAACTAAAGCAATAGCATCATCACTACCACTAGCTCTCGTATTAGTAAGTTGTTTATTTTTACAAGGATTAACATTTAAATCATTATCACGATTGTTAATTCCCACAATCATTCCTACATAAACCTCAGTGGCAGGAGAGACAATCATTGTTCCTCTTTCTTGTAAGTTATATAGAGAAAAACCTAAAGTTTTACCATTCTCCATCGAAACTAAAACGCCATTTTTACGCCCACTTATCTCCCCAACATAAGGTTTATATGTATCAAAACTACGAAGCATTATTCCCTCACCCTTAGTATTAGTGATAAATGCACTACGATAGCCAATTAAACCACGAGTGGGAGCAGAGAATTCTAGATGAGTGTAATTATCTTCCGTATTAGAAACATTCATTAAGACTGCTTTTCGTTCTTGTAAATCGTTAATTATTGTTCCTGAATATTCATCAGGACAATTTATAATTACTGTTTCAAAAGGCTCACATTTTACTCCATCAATTTCTTTAAATAAAACTTGAGGTTTGGAAACAGAAAGTTCATATCCTTCACGACGCATGTTTTCAAGAAGAATTGATAAATGTAATTCACCGCGTCCAGAAACTTTAAAGCCATCAGCATTAGGAAGTTCTTCTACTTCCAAGCCAACATTAGTTTCTAATTCTTTATCTAGACGATCTTTGATATGACGATTAGTTAAAAATTTACCGCTTTTACCAGCAAAAGGAGAATTGTTTACTAAAAAGTTCATTGATAAAGTAGGTTTTTCAATTTCAATTGGTGGTAGAGCATCAATGACATCTTTTTGACAAATAGTATCCCCAATCGAAATACTAGCACATCCAGCCACAGTTACAATATCACCAAAATAAGCAACATCTTTTTCAACTTTTTTTATCCCTTCTGTTACAAATAATTTAGATATTTTAAAAGATGATATATCACCGCTATTCGAAACCAAACTAACTGTTTCGCCTAATTTAATTTTTCCTTTATTAACGCGTCCTATCCCTAGACGACCAATATAATCATCATAATCAAGTTGGGAAATTTGTAATTGTAATGGATCATTTTCATTTCCTGCAAAAGGTTTTACTTGTTTAACTATCGTTTCTAAAAGAGGAGAGATATCTTTGCCTTCTTCATCTAAAGAAAGTTTAGCGATACCATCACGAGCCGAACCATATATTATAGGAAAATCGAGTTGTTCATCAGTAGCATTTAATTCAACAAATAAATCAAAAGTCATATTAACTACTTCCTCAGCTCGAGCGTCCTTTTTATCAATTTTATTAATAAATAAAATCGGTCTTAAATTTTGCTCCAAAGCCTTTTTTAAGACAAAACGGGTTTGAGGCATTGGACCTTCTGCTGAATCCACTAATAAAATAACTGTATCAACAGTTTTAATAATTCTTTCAACCTCGGAAGAAAAATCGGCATGGCCAGGAGTATCAACAATATTTATTTTATAATCTTGATATCTTATAGCACAATTTTTAGAATAAATAGTAATTCCTCTTTCTCTTTCTAAGTCATTACTATCCATAACACAATCAACGACTTCTTCATTGTCTCTAAAAACACCATTTTGATTTAATAACGCATCAACCAAAGTGCTTTTCCCCGCATCAACATGAGCTACAACAGCAATATTAATAATTTTATCCATAACTTATCACTTCCTAAACGTCTTTTTGATAATACACCAAATTGCCAAAAAAAACAACTAATTGTTGTTTAATTTCTACTTTAAAATTAATTTTTTATTTATTTCAATTAGATCTAAATCTTTTTCCATTTTTTCTAATTCATCAGGTGTTACTTGTTTAGCCTCATTTAACGCAAAAATATCTTTAACATCACAAAGAGCTTTATCTACATCTCCTATTGTTGCATTAACTACATTTTCACAATCACTTCCTACACCCATTTGTTTATAAGCCGAAAGCTCTCCTTCAAAAAAGATAGCTACACTAGACATGTTATCCCCTTTTCTTATTGGGCGTTGGCCAATTGAATAAGCATGAATATTATTAGTTAAATCATTTTTAGCCGTTATCGAAGTATATATTATTTCAATATTATTGCTGCAATTACATAACTCTATTTTATCAACCTTAATATTCATATCAAAATAGTGAGCATTAATCCATTCAGGATAAGAATAGGAAGCAAAACAATCCGGCCAAATTAATTCTCTAACTGAATCTTTCTTATTACTTCCCTTTATAGACTTACGAATTATATATTCTTCACTATCTTTAACACGAGCAAAGCAAATAGGATATAAAGTGCTTTCTAAATGATATTTTTCATTATGTAATTCATGTAAATTTATAATGTAAGGATACACTTCTTCTCCATTTTCGGTTTCAATCATATATCCTATATCTTCTTCAATTTTTTCTTTTTGGCTACAGCCAGCAAAAGATACCATCATAGTTGTTGCTAAAACTAAAGCTGTCGCGCTTTTTTTAAATTCTTTAAACTTTTTCCAATTAATATGCATCCAATCACCCCATTAATATTGCATACTCTAACATTAATGAATATGAAAGTCAAATTATTCACTTACAACATAAGGGTTTGCGCTTGTTCCCTCTCCTGTCACTTTAACATCTGGTTTTAGATTAATAACAGGGTGCACATAAGAAGTTCCATCATTAGAACCTGTATAATAACTAAGAATTCCAGTATTTAATACTATTATATATGCTTGGTTTTCATTAATCCTAAAAAACCAAGGTGATAATGTCCAAGAATAATGCTCATTAAAATATAAATAATTAGTATCAATTGCAGTAGAAGTAACCCATGCTAATCCTGCCATATTTAATTCATCTGCTGATAATAATCCGATTTTTAATTTATATATTCCACCATATAATTGTAAACTTTCATCTTCTTCTGTCGGATTTGGACATCTTAAACTTGGTTGTTTATTATCCAGTCTCTGTGGTGTTCCAAAATTATAACCGTTTGTTCCATTTTCATACATTGAAGTATCATTACAAAAATAACTTGTTGCTATTTTAGTATCATGTCTAGACAAATTACTTTGATACCAATCTTCTAAATAGCTTTTTATTATACTTGGTGTCCCTTCTTCTTTAGTACACGGATTATCTTTCGTACAAGCATGTTTATTATCGTAGGTATAACCAGCTGCTTTTATATTATTGTTGTTATTACTATTACTATAATTATACGGACTTTGTCCTACTGATTTCTGACTAACGAGTCTTACACTTCCATCTCCATTTATTCTTACTATTCTCCATAACATGTCTGCAAACTTAACATAGTTGTTTTCGACTGCTCCCCTAAAGTAATAACTTTCTCCTTCATTATCTTCTGTTTTGTATAAGCCACTTAATCTTTCTGATTCTTCTTCACTTGTATTCTCATTTGGAAACCCTTCACCAAAGTTAGGAGTTTCTGTTTGTATTGGATTATTAGCTATTATATTGTTTACTAAAGTTTTATCATTTTTATTTATTTGATTTGCTCTTATAGCTATTCTTCCTTTAAATTCTTTACCACTTCCTAGGTTTGTACTAATGTCTCCTCTTATCCATAATCTTAATACATATGTTTTTTTACCTCCTGTTTGACCACTAGCTTCTGCTCCTGGTACTACATCTTTT
>CANPXJ010000057.1 GCA_947585915.1 uncultured Bacilli bacterium
GTTGTCAAGAAGGAAATTGGAATAATTTTAAATACGATTGTCCATAAAAATGTGTCTAAAAACTTGACTTAAATCCAGTACCATTAAGTTACATGTATTTTTTATCTGTACTTCATATATATTATTTGAATCATTTATTCCTTCTTCATCTGTTATTGGGATAAGCATTATTTAATGTTATTCCTTCTTTATTTTCTTTTACTTCTATTTGTAAACAATTAAAATTATTTGTATTTTCTTTTCCTATATATTCTTTATTCCAATATCCATATGTTATTCCACTTATTATTACTATTACTACTATTAATATTATTGCTATTATTCTCTTTTTATTTTTTAATCCCACTTTGATCACCTATTTACTTTTCTACTCCAATTATACCCCCCTAAAACTAATTGTCAATATTTTGGGATTAAAAAAGTTATTATACATTTGCAAAATAAAATATATAAATAAAAATAAAAAGAAAAAAGTAAATAAATCACTTAATTATAAATTATCCCAGTTCTGTGATAATTTCAATTATCACTGAATTAATGTTATCACAGAAACTAGTAAATTCCTTTTAAATAATGGAATTTTTTTTTGACAAATCAGTGATAATAATCATAAATTCAACAGTTGGTTCAGTAAGTCTTTATCATCATTCCAATCATCTAATAATATATTTGAATGCTTGGGTGAGACATATTCTATTGCTTTAAATTTATCTTTTTCTAATACTTTAGCATACTCTTCTGTCGTTATAACAGATTTATGTCCTAATAAATCCCTTATCATAATAAGTGGTACTCCTGCCGATAACAAATGTATTGCTCGACTATGTCTTATGGAATGTGGTGTGATATTTTTATTGAATGTTTTAGTATATTTTAATAAAACATCAGCTAAAATATTTTTGTTTAATAATTTATTGCATTTGTTTTCAAACACATAATTATTTAAATTATTTTCTTTAAAATATTGTTTCAATAAATTAATTGTATTTTCCATTAAAGGAACTACTCTTTGTTTATAACCCTTACCATCCAAAATAACATATTTTTCTTCTAAATGAATATTCTCTAATTTTAAATTAATAATTTCACTTGCTCTTGCTGCTGTATCATATAATAAACTAAGTAAAACTAAATCTCTTCTACCTGTTTTTGTTGTTGTATCTATACTTTCTAACAATTCTTTTAATTCTTCTTCTGTTAAATATTCAATAACTTTTTTTGTATATTTTTTTGATCTAATTGTTAAAATATCTTTTATATTTTTGATGTTTTCTATTTCTTCTAATGAACAATATTGATAAAAAGATTTAATACAAGCCAGCCTTTGATTTCTTGTCCTAATTGTATTTTTCTTTTCTTCTTCTAAATAATTTAAAAATTCAATAATAAAATCTCTTGTAATAGTTTCAAAATTAATTTGAATAATTTTAAAATTCTTTTTATTAACTAAATAATCAATTAACATTTCAAATGTTTTTTTATAAGAACGGATACTTTGCCGACAGAAATTAGTATAAATGTTATCACTGATTTGTCAAAAAAAATTCCATTATTTAAAAGGAATTTACTAGTTTCTGTGATAATATTAATTCAGTGATAATACAAATGGATTAGATTCTGAACCATCTCCAGTGGTGATTAATGCATTAGTGGATAAATTGATAACTGGCACGACGGCGCCGGTACGGTAAGTACTGCCGCTACCGTCGTCGATGTTGCCATAGCTGCCTCCGAATACATTAGCATTAGCATTAGAACGGCGAGGTGAAAGATTCCACCAATAATAATTATGATAAAGATAGTTCGTTTTATCGGCATATGGTTCATACCACGATAATCCTGCCATATTTAGCTCATCTGCTGTTATTAAGCCTATCTTTGTTTTATATATTCCTCCATAATCTCTTGGTTCCCCGCTTTTATTATTTGGTTCTGGGCATTTTAAACTTGGTTGTTTTTTTGTTAATACTCGGTCATATGCTCCGTAATATAAATACCCACTAGTTGTAACTCCCTCCGTTCCACTTCCATATGAGGTATCATTGCAGAAATATCCTTGGGCTATTTGATCGTTTACACTATTTAAATTATTACTATACCATGTCTCTAGTGCTGTCTTTATATTACTATCTTGTCCTCCAAAGTTTTCATTTGAAAACTCACCACTTTTATATATTACCTCGCATGGATTATTTTTTGTACAACTATTTGTATTGTCATATGTGTATCCTGTATATTTTCCGGCATTAACCTCATTTTGAGCAGTATAATCATTAAATTTAGAATCTGTATCTATCTTATCATTTAATATTAACCTTACTGTTCCATCTCCGTTTATTCGTACTATTTTCCATTTCTTTCCTGCAAATTCTATATTATTGTTTAATAGATTCTTATCACCTCTAAAATAATAACTTTCTCCTTGGTCATCACTTGCTATATATATTCCACTTTTACTATTATCTTTATCGGTCACACTTGGATATCCTTTACTAAAATCTGGTGTCTCTTCTTTTATTGTATTATGTGCTAGTATTGTTCTTAAGTTTCCACTTGCATTATTTATTTGTACTTTTCCACTGAAAACTCTTCCTTGATTATAGTTTTGGTTACTTCCTATCTCTTTAAAATGTATGGTTAATGTATAACTATGTTTCTCTTTACTTTTTATCCCTATATTCCCTAGTATTGTCTCTGATCCACTTTCTGGAGCTTGACTATACTCTTTTACTTCTTTATTATCTCTTTCTATTTTATATTCTAACTCTTCTTTTTTTTCATATGTATTTATTATTTCTATCATATCTAAATTATATATTGTATCTAATGTCCCTGTATTTTCTACTGTAAAATTTATTGTATGGGTTGCTCCTGGTAACGCATTTTCTAGACTTGTTATTGTTGTTCCATCTAGTTTTAAGGACATTGTTCCTGATTGTACTTTTATTTTTTTTGCTTCTTCATTCCCTTTTACTTTTAATGTAAAGTATGCATATGATACACTTATTGTTAATACTATTATTAATGTTATTATTGCTATTACTATTTTTTTATTCTCTTTTATATTTTTTAATCTCACATTGATCACCTTTTTTACTTTTCTACTTCCAATTATACCCCCCCCCTAAAACCAATTGTCAACACATTTGAGATTAAAAAACATTGATTATTAAAAATCAATGCTTATAATTTAAAATCATCAATAAAATCATCGATAGTCATTTCTTTTATAACATCTTCTTTTCTTTCTTCGACATCCCCATTTTCTTTTTCTACTCTTTTACTTTTTAGAAAAGTAATTAACTTTGGGGCAATAAATACATTATCAATACCGTATTTACTAATAGCTGAACCAGTAGAGTTTAAATCCATAATTGGAATATCGGCATTTTTGATAATTTTGATTTCGCTATCCGATTTTATTTTTAGTTCATCTTTCATATTTGTTAGTAAAGCATGTTCAATTGTATAACTAACTGTTTTTGTTTTCTTAATAAGCATACTTCCGCGTTTGACTCTACTAGCTATATTTAAATCACTTATTTTTAAGCGTTTGGCAGTTTTATTATTCGTAAAGACATTTAAATATTGATTATTTTCATTAATTGTTCCTCCATAAACAACCTCATCATCATCTTTTAAATTAATACCTTTAACTCCACTAGCCTTTGGTCCAACTAAAGGAATTTCACTATTATTAAATTGTAGATAATAACCATTTTTCGTAACAATCAAAATATTTTCTTCTACCTTTTTAACATCTACTAATTCATCATTATCTTTTAATTTAATAGCAGTAAGAGGTTTAGAATATCTTGCAACCTCAAAATCTTTAACTTTAGTTTTCTTTATCTGACCATTTTTAGTAAATAAGACAAGTTCATCTTCTTTGTTACTTACAACATAAGAATAAACTATTCTTTCTTCTTGTTCCATAGGAATTACATTGCTAATATGTTTTCCTAACTCTTTATACTTGGCATCGGCTATAGCATGAACTGGAACATACAAATATCTTCCTAAATTTGTAAACAACATGATTGTATCAAGAGTTGTTACCTCATATAAACCAGTAACAAAATCACCTGGTTTTAATGTTGGCTCTTCATCTTTAGCAGTAGAATATGATTTTAAATTAACTTTTTTTACATATCCTTCATTAGTGACAATTACCACGACATTATACTCTGGTATCATTGTTTTCATATCTAATTTAATTTCATCAATCTCCGCTACTATATCAGTTTTACGAGGTTTGGCATATTCTTTTTTTATTTTCTTAAGTTCGTCTTTAATAACTTTATGTAATACCTCTTTGCTATCTAAAATACTTTGTAAAAAAGCAATTACTTTTCTTAAATTTTCTAATTCTTTTTCTAATTCTAACACATCTAAATTCGTTAAACGATATAATTGTAAATCTAAAATAGCTGTAGCTTGTCTTTCACTAAAATCAAATTCTTTAATTAAATTAACTTTAGCATCTGCTTTATTTTTACTCGCTCTAATAACTCTAATAACATCATCTAAAATTGATAAAGCTTTTACTAATCCTTCGGTAATATGTAATTTTGAGGAAGCAAAATCATAATCAAATTTTGTTCTTCTTGTTACAACTTCTTCTTGATGAGCTATATAAGCATTTAGAATTGGAATAATTCCTAATTGTTTAGGCCTTTTATCTACAATAGCAACCATATTAAAAGAATAAGATATTTGTAAATCAGTATTTTTTAATAAATAATTAGTTACTAACTCTTTATCTGCGCCACTTTTTAAATCAATGACAATTCTTAAACCTTCTTTGTCTGATTCATCACGAACTTCACTAATTCCGTCAATTTTTTTATCGATTCTAATATCATTAATTTTACGAACTAGTTGGGCTTTATTGACCTCAAAAGGAATTTCTGTAATAACAATTTGCGTTTTTCCTTTATTTTTTTCATAAGTATATCTACTTCTAACAATTATTTTACCTTTACCTGATGAATAAGCACTATTTAAACCATTTTCACCATAAATAATTCCTCCGGTTGGAAAATCAGGGCCTTTAACTATTTTAGTGATTTCAGCTAATTTAGTCTCAGGTTTTTCAATTAATTTAATTGTAGCATCAATTAATTCTCCTAAATTATGAGGAGGAATATTAGTTGCATAACCTGCGGAAATTCCCGTTGCTCCATTTAAAAGAAGATTGGGAAAACGACATGGTAAAACTGTTGGTTCTTCGCGGGAATCATCAAATGTTTTAGCCATTTCCACTGTATCTTTTTCAATATCGCGAAGCATTTCATTACTAATTTTAGCTAAACGAGCTTCAGTATAACGATAGGCAGCTGGAGGGTCACCATCAATAGAACCATTGTTACCTTGAAATTCAATATAAACACTGCCCTGTTTCCATTCCTGACTCATTCTAACCATTGCATCATAAACTGAAGAATCTCCATGGGGATGGTATTTACCAATCACCTCACCAACTGTCTGAGCACTTTTAACAAAACCACGTTCATAAACATTTTTATTTTTATACATGGCATATAATATTCTTCTTTGCACTGGCTTTAAACCATCACGAACATCGGGAATAGCACGATCTTGAATAATATATTTAGCATACTTACCAAATCTATCCCCCATTAGATCTTCCATTGTATATTCACTAATTCTTTTTAATACATCTTCCATATTCTCACCATAAAAATTATATCACAATTAAAAAATGCAAACAAATTTGTTTACATTTTATAGTCAAATTATACAGCTTCAATGTCTAAATTGTCACAACTAACATAACCAATTTTACTACCTAATTTAATTTTACAATAACCATTTACTTTAACATTTAAATATTTTACTTTACGACCTTTTCTAACAACTTGATCACTATCTTCTAAATCAGTGTCTTTATAAAAGTCAGTTTCACTAGTTACATAACGATAACTTGTTGATGTTGCCTTAGTATTACTATTTGTTTTTACTTTAACATATTTACGAGAAAGATATTCTCCATCTTTATCTAAACATCTAATATATGTTTTACCTTCACTTAAACCTGTAAAACTATCATTAGCTGAATTATATTTTAAAATATCATCATCTTCAACTTCAAAATCATAACAACTTCCAACATTTTTTATTTCTGTTGTTTCACCAACTTTGATAGTGCTTTCAGTTAATGTAAATCGTTTAGAAGAAGTTTTACTAGTAGTTGTCTTAGCATTTGGATCTTTATAACAATATCCTACCCATTTAACTGAACAAGTCTTAACTTTACCTGGATTAGTACATTTTTGCCCAGCTTTAGCCTTTTGCTTACCAGTACTACCATTACAACTATCATAAACCATTTCGACATCTCTTGGTAAATTATTTTTACTAGGATCTCCTAAAGTAAAGTTTTTAGTAGCAGTTGTTGAACCACATGCTCTATTACTATTACTTTCACTTCCATCCTCATTCATATAATCGCCAATATTTTCTTGAGACCCCCAAGTTAGTTCATTGCTACCATTATAATAACCACACACTAGCTTATATTGATAATTAGTTTGTACTTTCTTTTTTGTAACTTCAGCTTTAGCAGGTAAAATGCATAAACTAAAACCTAAAATCATTGTTAAAATAATTAAACTTTTTTTCATATTTAAAAACCCTCTTTCTTTAAATATAACCTATTATAGCACTTTATTCCTAAAAATCAACCATATTATTTTTCAAGTTTATATACTAAATTAAATTTTTCTTTAATTTTCTCATCTAAATCCGTATCACTTTCTCTTTCAAACATATTAAGTAGTTCAAAGTGTTCAATAGCATTTGTTCTAAAAGTTTCATCCTCTTTAAATTGTTGAATAATTTTATCTAAAGGATACTTTTCTATAAATTTTATATACTTGAAATCATCGCTTTCTAAATCCGAAAAATATTTAGACCCATTTGCTGATATGTAAAAATCATAAACAATTATCATTTGCATATAATTTTTCAAAAAAATCTCATTATCTTCTTTAGAATATATTTTATTTGCAAAAGATTGACTAAAACTAGCTAAAGGAATATTAGGATATTTAAAATAATAATTTAATAGTTCTACAATATTTTCTTCACTATAACCTACAGATGTTAATTCATCGACGATAGATAAAAGTTTATTACGAGCATAGTCATTAATCGTTTGAGTACTAATGATTGTAGATTCGGCAAAAGATTCTTTAATCTTTTCATCTATCTCGCTTAATTCATCTAAATAATTTATTTTATATTCACAATACTCTGAAATTAAAAGCTTGGCAAACTCCTCGTTATCATTAAATTCAATTATTAATTCTTTTAAAGAAACATTATCAATAAAATCTATATATTCTAAAACAGCTTCTAAATCTTCATCTATTTCTTCTTCATCTTTTAAAAATTCATTAGCATCATAAAAGTAATCAGCCAATACATTAAGCAAATCTTTTATTTCTTCGTAAGTAAAATTTCCCCTTTTTAAGAAAATATATAAGTCATCAACTATTTCTTCAGCGTATTTTAACGGACTAATATAAACTATAAATTCCCATTCATCAGGATTTTCTACATAAAAATTTTCTTCATCGATAGTTTCATCAAAATCACTACATTTTTTTAATATCTTACCAGTTTTCTTATTTTTAAATTCAAGCGTACAATTGTAATCCCAAAGATAGTATTCTTCAAAGAATTCTTCATAAGACATTGTTTTTACTTCTTTATATTTTTCATATTCTAATTTAATTATTTCGTTAAATTTCTCTATTACTTCCATACTACACCCCAGCTATATATTAACTCTACCTATAATATTATGTCAATAAATAATCTAAAAACTTATCTATGCAAAGTAAGCTTTGATTTTTGCCTTATATTTTCTAGCTTTTTTAAAGCTTTACTTTTGACATATTCAAATTGCGTATTATCACAAATATATTGAATAATTTCGGTATCGGAATTGGGATTTTTAATTAAATTAAGATGAGAAAAAGGATCAGTAGTTATCATTCTTTCTTTTAGTATGGCAACAGGCGTATCTTCCCTTGCAACTAGTGCACGATTATATTCTAAATATGAGTAGTCCTCCTTGCTCATATGCACATCAGCAGGCTTATTATAATCTATAACAAGGCCATCTTTAAAACTTTGATAGATATTATCTATTAATTGGGAATTTAATTTTGATATATTAATAGTTTCATTTTTAACTATGGCTAAATATACTGATTCATAACCATAATTATTAGCTATTTCTTTTATTAAATTTAGGTCAACATTTTTTATAGAACACAAGTTAGCATAAAGATTTGGGATACCATTTCTATAAGAAGTAGCCTTTAAACCATCGTGGGCTCTTTTGACCATACTAGGTAAAGCACTTAAAACTTTTTTATAATTAACTTTTAAATTATATTTTACAAACAATACGAAATAGTTATATAAAGTATATTCATCAGCAGCATTTCTTGGATCCAATATTTTTTCGGGATTTAATAATTCTTCTTCTAAATCCGCAACTATTTTTGAAGAAATTAACTTTTTAGATATATTTTCCAAGAAAAATTTAAATACTTCTTCTCGTTCTCTATATTCCCCATCAAATGATATATTATATTTAACATAATCAAAATAAAGGGATTCAACATCTTTTTTAGATAAATCTTTTACATCTTTTTCAATAATTTTGCGCATTGCGGTATACCAAGATTTTTTATTGGTTTCATCAAATTCTATATTTAGTTTTTTGTCAAAATTAACAGCCCCACTTGATTTATTAGTGAACCATACAATTTCCTTATATATTTCTAACAGGCTTAAATCATCAAAATCTTCTGGTAATTTTAAGGCAATAGTTTTAGCAAATTGGCCTGTTTCTCCTCTAGTAGGAAAATTTGAACCTCGTCTTTGGGCACTAGTAAGTATTTTTTTATATAACTCACTAGTTAAATCATTTCTAGTGGCAACAGTTAATAATACATAAGGATTTTTATCTTCACATAAAATTTCTAAAATTTCTGGTGAAACTTCTTTTTTTAAAGCTATTGCTTGTCTAAAGAAATAGTATTTATCGGTAGGAAACTTATTTGCATTTTTATCCTTAAAATTTTTTTCTGCTGAAAAATAATAAACATCATAGTTGTCTGGATAATAATATTTTTCTGTCAATTTAGAATAAAATAATAATTCTTTTAAATAATCTTGGTCTTCTATCATTTCAACGGTATTACATATCATTGTAAAAATATTATAATTCATATAATTAACATTATGTACATCAGGAATTTTTTCAAAAAAGTTATCAACGAACTCTTCAACACTTATTTTTTTCATAAATAATAAACCCTCCATCACCAAAATTATACCATGTATACTTTTAGATGTAAATTAATGAAAGAAATATTCATTAGTTTATGATAGAATATTTTTTATTCCTTTTTCA
>CANPXJ010000058.1 GCA_947585915.1 uncultured Bacilli bacterium
CGTTTAGCATATTTTTCAATCTCCATTCTAATTTTAAAAATAAATGCTTTTATCTTAACAAAAAATAGAGAACTTTTTTACTTAAAATTGTTTCATATTTTAGAGAACTTTTTATTTAAAAGTCACAGGTTTTAACAAGATAATTATTAAAAATTGAAAATTAGAAAATAGTATGTTATACTTTAATCGTTATTTAAACAAAGATTATTTTAAAGTATTTTATAGTCTTTAAATGAAAGAGATTTTGTGGTTGGTGAAAACAAAAAAGGTTATAAAAGAAAATACAAAAATAGGAGTTTAAAACGGGTAACTTCGTTAAAGGTCTAAAGTGTATGATAAGTTCATAAATTAAGGTGGTACCGTGCAATTTGCACCCTTAAGTTTGTGGACTTTTTATTTTTAAGGAGGAAGTGATAAATTTGAATGTTGCTATTTTTGGAAGTGCTAGGTCTGGAAAATCAACTTTAGCCAAAATGATATCTCTTAAATATCCATACTATCATATTATTGTTGGCGATGATGTTCGAGGAGCTTTTCAGGATACACTACCCCAAAATAATATTAATAGTAAAGGTGGTCAAGGAATGGTAAATGACTTTCCTAAATTTTTATCAGCTTATTTTAATAGAAGCATAAGAAGAAATAGAGGAATATTTAATTATATTGTTGAAACTTGTGATATTTATCCCGAAAAAGCAAAGCAATATTTTAATAGAGAAGATACTATTATAATTTATTTAGCTACTCCAAACTTAAACGTTGTTGACTATTTTAAAGAAATTCGAAAATATGAAACAGAAAGAGACTGGACTTATGGTCGAAGTGATGAAGAAATAATAAATCATTGCCAATATTGGATTGATAAAAGTAAAGATATTGAAAAAGAATGTCAAGAATTAGGGATTATGTTTGTAGATACTTCAAAAGATAGAGAGTTAGTATTGGAACAAACTATTGAAAAACTAGAAAATATTATAAAAGAAAAAGGAGTGAGATTATGACATGTTTTGAAGAATTACAAAAAAGAGGATTAATTAAGGATATTTCTAGTCCGGAATTAGAGCGTATGTTAAATGAAGAAAAGCTTACCTTTTATATTGGAACTGATCCTACTGCTGATAGTATGCATATTGGCCATTTATCTTCCTTTTTAATTTGTAAAAGATTACAAGAATATGGTCACAAACCAATTATCTTAATAGGAGGAGCAACTGGTTTAATTGGGGACCCTCGACCAACTAGTGAGCGAGCTATGATTACTTACGATGAGGTGCATCATAATTTTGAAGGGTTAAAAAAACAAATTGAAAAATTATTCCCTGGGGTTTTAGTTGTCGATAATTATGAGTGGAGTAAAGATATAACTTTTATTGATTATTTAAGAGATTATGGCAAATACTTTAATATTAATTATATGATTAATAAAGATATTATTAGAAGAAGATTAGATGAAGGAATAACTTATACGGAATTTTCTTATATGATAATGCAAGCTCTTGATTTTATGCATTTATATCAAAATAATAATTGTACTTTACAAGTAGCTGGTCAAGACCAATGGGGAAATATTACTTCGGGTATTGAACTTATTCGTAAAAAATTAAATAAAGAAGCTTATGCTTTTACGATGCCTTTGGTAACTAAAAAAGATGGTACTAAATTTGGTAAAAGTGAAAAAGGAGCTTTATGGTTAGATAAAGATAAAACATCACCTTACGAATTATATCAATTTTTCTTAAATTCGGAAGATGAAATGGTTATTCCTTATTTAAAAGTATTTACCTTTTTAACGTTAGACGAAATTGATAAAATAGCTAAAAGCCATGAGGAAAAACCAGAACTAAGAGAAGCTCACAAAACTTTGGCTTTTGAAGTTGTTAAATTTGTTCATGGGGAAGAAGAAGCCTTAAAAGCAAAAAAAACAAGTGAAGAAGTTTTTGCTGGAGGAAAAGCAAGTGCTGATATGCCAAGTGTTAATATTTTAAAAAGTGAATTAGAAAAAGGAATTATTCTTGTTGACTTTCTAGTTAAAACGGGAATTGCTCCTTCCAAGAGCGAAGCACGTCGTTTAATAATGCAAGGAGGAATTTCTGTAAATAATGAAAAAGAGTTAGATCCTAACTTTATTATAAATAATTCATTAATTCAAGATGATACAATTATTATCAAAAAAGGTAAAAAAAATTATTGGAAAACAAACATCCAATAATCTTTTTTTATATTAAGTTTTTTAAAATAGAAGAAAAGATTCTAATATGATTTTCTTCATCTAAAATTATTCTTTCTAAAATATTAGTAACATTATAATCATTTGTTTCTTTAATAATTTTTTGATAAAGTTTAATTGCTTTTTGCTCATCTTTAATATTTTCCTCTAAAAATTTAGGTAAATCTTCTTCATAAGAAATAAAGCTACTTTGAAAGTATGTCTCATTATCAACTTTATTTAAGTAAGTATAAATAGGGGGAAGACCCAGTTTTTTTAACATTTCTCCAAGTATTTCTAAATGTTTCATTTCTACTATAGCAATTTGTTTTAAAACTTTTTTAATTTCTTTAAATTCATCATTTAACAAGATATGTTGATAAATATATTTAGTTGTACAAGAAAGTTCACTAATATTTCCACAATAAGCTTTTTTAAGTTTATATGCAAGTTTTTTATTAGGTTTTAAAGTATCTACGCTTGGATAAGGTATGTCTAAAACAATATTGAGCCCGTTAATCATATTATATTGCATCAAAATCACCTATTTAAAGTATATGTAATTTATTTAATTTCATTAAAAAAGACCATATGGTCATTTGTTTATTTTTTGGGTAAAAATGTAAATTGCTACAAAAGCTGCGACAACAATTAATAGCATTATAGTTACCTCATGCGGTAAGAACTTATCAAAGGCTGAAACTACGGTATTAAAAGCATCAACAAAAAACTTGCCAATTTTACCAAAGAAGGCTTTTAAAGAATTTTCTAATTTTTCAAAATTAATTGCTATAATCATTATACATCAGTCCTTTACTCTTATATTATAAGAGATGAAAAAAATATTTCCTACCTCATCATGAAATTTTTTCTTTAATTTTACACAAATTTTACATTAAACTAAATTTGAAAAAAGACTTAGTTAATGCTATAATTTAGATGTTTAAATTATTTGGAGGAGTGGAAAGTGCCAAAAGTAGGAGTAGGAGTTCTTATTTTTAATGCTGAAAATAAAATACTAATGATATTAAGAAATAGTGATGCCACTCTAGCTGATAGTGCAATGCGGTTAGAAGGAACTTGGACCTTACCGGCTGGAAAAGTAAAAGAAAATGAAACATTAATTGCTGCTGCTATCCGAAAAGTTAAAGAAGAGACTAATTTAGATGTTAGTGATTTAGAAATTGTGTCGATTGCTGATGATATCAATGAATTTGCGCATTTTGTAACGATTGGCTTTTTAGCAAAAAGTGTTAAAGGAAATATTGATTTAGGTTCATCGCTCGTACATGTTGATTTTAAATATTTTAAATTAGATGAGCTTCCTCAAAATACTTGTGAGCCTTCTTTAAAAATAATTGATAATTATATAAATAAAAGAATTTATAAAAGATAGGAATGATAAATTATGAAAGAAAAATATTATATTTCTACAGCTATTGCTTATACTTCAGCTAAACCGCATATTGGTAATACATATGAAATTGTTTTAGCTGATGCTATTGCTCGTTATAAAAGATTATGCGGATATGATGTGTATTTTCAAACGGGAACTGATGAGCATGGAGAAAAAATTGAACTAAAAGCCAAAGAAGAAGGAATTACTCCTCAAGAATATGTTGATAAAATAGCTAAAGAAATTAAAGACATATGGGATATAATGGATACAACTTATGATAAATTTGTAAGAACTACTGACAAAGAACACGAAAGAAAAGTCCAAGATATCTTTAAAAAATTATATGAGAAAGGGGATATTTATAAAGGAAAATATACTGGTTTGTATTGTACACCTTGTGAATCTTTTTGGACCGAATCACAACTTGTTGATGGTAAGTGCCCCGACTGTGGTCGAGATGTGCATGAAACAAGTGAAGAGGCATACTTTTTACGTCTTTCTAAATATCAAGACCATTTAATTAAATATATTGAAGATCATCCCGATTTCATTAAACCGGAGGCGCGTAAGAATGAGATGATTAATAATTTCTTGCGTCCTGGTTTGCAAGATTTATGTGTTTCACGTACTTCTTTTAAATGGGGAATTCCAGTTAGTTTTGATGATAAACATATTGTTTATGTTTGGATTGATGCGCTATCTAATTATATAACTAATATTGGTTATGAGGTAGATAATCCTAAAAGTGAATTTAATAAATGGTGGCCTGCTGATTTACATTTAGTAGGTAAAGATATTGTTCGTTTTCATACTATTTACTGGCCAATCATTTTAATGGCTCTTGACTTACCTTTGCCAAAGCAAGTATTTGGTCATCCGTGGCTTTTATTTGCTAGTGATAAAATGAGTAAATCTAGAGGCAATATCATGTATGCCGATGAACTAGTAGAAAAATATGGATTAGATACAATTAGATATTATGTTTTACATGAAATTCCTTATGCAGCCGATGGTAATATTACTGATGAATTAATTATTGAACGTCATAATTCTGATTTGGCTAATGTTTTAGGTAATTTGGTAAATAGAACAATTTCGATGGTTCATAAATACTTTGATGGAGTGATCCAAAAACCAGAACAAAAAGAAGAAATCGATAAAGATTTAATAAATAGCGCTTTAAGTTTAAAAGATAATGTTGAGGCTAAGATGAATGAATTAAAAGTGGGCGAAAGTATTGATTTAATTTTTGATGTTTTAAGAAAATGTAATAAATATATAGATGATACTATGCCATGGTCTTTAGCTAAAGATGAAAATCAACAAAAACGCTTAGGAACAGTTTTATATAATTTATTAGAATCAATTAGATTCTGCGCTGTTATGCTTCAGCCTTTTATTCCAAGTACAGCAGAAAAGATTTTTAAACAACTTAATACTAAAAAAACAACCTTTGCTTCTTTAGAAAAGTTCGATGGTATTGCTCCTTTAGACCAAGTTGGAGTGGCGGAAATATTATTTTCAAGAATTGATAAAAAATAGTAATTAAAGTGAAAAAAATTCACTTTTTTTATTTTATTATAAAGATATTAATTGAAAGTATCTTTTATTTTTGATATACTTAGGATAGTAAAAAATAAGGTGGGTTGAATAAATAGGAGTAAATTAAAAAGTTATTATAATAATTAATGTAAAGTGGTGATTTAATTGAAAAATGAAGGAAATAAAATTAAAAGGAATAGAGATTTTACGACCCAAACCCTAGATGCAAATTTATTTAATCAAAGAGAAGTTGGAGAACAATATAGTATTGTTGAAAGAATTTTAAGAAGTGCTTATGAAACTGATACAGAAATATCTAAATCATGGGTTTTAAATGCAATAGATGTTATTGACAATAATCAAAATGATTTTATTTGTTTGCCAGAAAATTTATGTGTTGAGAAAAACAATGGCGTTGTAACTTTTGAATTTCGTAAAAGAAGTAGAGCAAATATTTTCCTTTTAATGTTATATATCTTACTTTTTGTTTTAGGTTTGTTACTTGCAGCTTATTGGGGAATATTCTATCTAAATAAAGTAAATTTAAATAAAGATATAGATAATGATGGAATAGCTGATTTGAACTTAGATATTAATAAAGATGGAAAAGCGGAAATTAATATCGATACTAATCGCGATAATAAACCGGATTTAAATATTGATTATAAAGGAAATCGAAAAGCTACTTTCAATTTGGATAAAAATAACGATGGCAAAGCCGATTTCAATTTAGTTCAAGATGCTACTCATAATAAAAAATGTGATTTGAACTGTGATTCCGATGGCGATGGATGGCCAGATTATAATATCGATATTGATGGTGATGGAAAAGCGGATCTTGATATAGATACAGATGGTGACCAAAAGCCTGATTTGAATATCGACGAGGATGGTAATGGCAAATGTGATTTGAATTGTGATACCAATGGAGATCTAAAATGTGATAAATATTGTACTGATGATAAAAAAGAAGTAAAAAGAAGTGGACCAACATCTGTGACTGGTAATCCTGATAACAATGTTGGAACAGGGGGATTAATAATTAATTATACGAGTGAAGTTGGAGCAACTACCAATGTATTGCCTGATGATATGCAAAATTCTAAACCAATACCACCAAGAGAATTTACTGTTGAAAACACTTCATCTTTCTCAATAGCTTATCGATTAATTTGGCAAGTAAAAGAAAATAGTTTTGTTTCTGAAAACTTAAAATATCAACTTGTTTCTAAAGATGGAGGATTTAATTCTAATTTAACTACTGTACCAACTCTTAATGGTAATAAAATAATTCAAAGAAATATCATAATTCCAGCAGGTGGTATGCATCATTATTCCTTAAACTTTAGATTAATTGGAACAAATACTGAGCAAAATGAAGATCAAGGTAAAACATTTAGTGGTTATATAACAGCAGAATATGATGAACAATAGATTTAATCTATTGTTTTTTTAAAGGAAATTAAGAATTTATTTATAATATATATTTTAGAGGGTGATATTATAAATAATATTTTTAACATTGAAGGGAAAAATTTAGATGATGAACAAAAAAGAGTCGTAACTGAAGATGGAAATATCCTAGTAATCGCCGGAGCAGGGACAGGTAAAACTTTTACAATATTAGGTAAAATTAGATATTTAATTGAAAAAAAGCATATTAAAGAAGAAAATATTTTATGTTTATCGTTTACTAATGAAGCTTGTAACTCACTAAAAACTAAATTAAAAAGTTTATTTAATTATGATATTGATGTATTAACTTTTCATAAATTGGCCTTAAATATTTTAAGTAATAACCATTATAATATTGCAAACGATGAAACGCTTGAATATGTAATAATGATTTTTTTACAAGTAACAATTTTTAATTATCCTTTTTTAATTAAATGTATCTTAAAATATTATCATATATTTTATTTAGAAAAAACTTATTTAAAAAAGTATCAATTATTCTTAAAAAATAATTATGATAGAATATATAAAACAATAAAAAGATTTATTGAGTTATTTAAAGCTTCTAATAAAAATAATAAGAATTTAAAAAACATTATTAGAAATACTAAAAATAAAAGTGATATTAAGTTTTTATTAGTAATTTATGCTATTTATTTAGAATATGAAAATGAGCTTGGTGCAACTAATTCCATCGATTTTAATGATATGATAAATTTAGCAATATTAAATGTGTCTAATTACTCTAAAGAATATAAATATATAATTGTTGATGAGTATCAAGATACCTCAATTTCCCGAAATCAATTATTACAAGCTCTAGTTAAAAAAATGAAAGCTCAAATTATGATGGTAGGGGACGATTGGCAAGCTATTTATGCCTTTAATGGTTGTTATGTTAATAATTTTTATGATTCCTTTAACCTTTTTAATAATTTAAAACTTTTATATATTAATACTACTTATCGTAATTCTCAAAGTCTTATTAATATTGCGGGGTTATTTATTATGAAAAATAAAATTCAAATAAAAAAAGAATTAAAAGCTAGTAAAGAGATAATAAATCCAATTAATATAATTTATTATAAAATTATAAAGAAAGATTTAAGTATTTTAATGAATAAACTTTCTAAAAAAGGATCAGTATTAATTTTAGGAAGAAATAATTTTGATTTAAAAAGATATTTAGATACAAATATTTATGATATTGATAAAGAAGGATATATTTATTTAAAAAATAAAAAAGAGACTAATATTCGTTATTTAACTATTCATAAAGCCAAAGGTTTGGAAAGTGATAATGTTGTAATTATTAATTTAGAAAATAATTATTATGGTTTTCCTAGTAAAGTAATGGATGAAAATATTTTAAAATATTTAAAAAATAATAACTTAGAAGATTTTAAATATAGTGAAGAAAGAAGATTATTTTATGTAGCTTTAACTAGATGTAAAGAAAAAGTATATTTATATGTTCCTAAATATAATGAATCGATATTTGTAAAAGAAATAAAAAAGTACATAAAAAAAAGGAAATCGTCTAAAAAAGTTTAATATATAATTGAGAGTACAAAAAATATAATAGCAAAAAACAAACAAATGTTTCAAAAAATATTGACAAACAAATTTTATTATATTAAAATTATTATTGTAAACAAAATATTAAGGAGAAGAAAATGAAAATAGCAAAAGATAATAAAGACAAGGCTTTAGAACAAGTTCTTGCTGATATTGAAAAACAATTTGGAAAAGGGGCGATAATGAAATTAGGGGGAGATGAACATTTAGAAATTGATGTTACATCTACTGGTTCGTTATCATTGGATATAGCTTTAGGAGTAGGAGGTTTTCCAAAAGGAAGAATAATTGAAATATACGGACCTGAATCTTCTGGTAAAACAACTTTTGCTTTACAAGCTATTGCAGAGGTGCAAAAAGAAGGAGGTAGAGCAGCATTTATTGATGCCGAGCATGCTTTAGATCCAGTTTATGCTAAAGCTCTTGGTGTAAATATAAATGAATTGTTATTATCTCAACCAGATACAGGTGAACAAGCTTTAGAAATATGTGAAGCTTTAGTTAGAAGTGAGGCGGTTAGTATTGTAGTTATAGACTCTGTAGCTGCTTTAGTTCCTCAAGCCGAAATTGATGGAGAGATGGGGGATTCTCATGTTGGTTTACAAGCCAGACTAATGTCTCAAGCATTAAGAAAATTATCGGGAACAATTAATAAAACTAATACAACAGCAATATTTATCAATCAATTACGTGAGAAAGTTGGAGTACTATTTGGTAATCCTGAAACTACGCCAGGAGGAAGAGCTTTAAAATTTTATTCAACAATACGTTTAGATATTAGAAGAGCTGAACAAATCAAACAAGGAGACCAAGTAATTGGTAATAGAACAAATATTAAAGTTGTTAAAAATAAAGTAGCCCCTCCTTTTAAAACAGCTAGTGTTGATATAATGTATGGTGAAGGTGTTTCTAAAGAAAGTGAAATAATAGATTTAGCAAGTGCAGTAGATATTGTTGATAAGAGTGGGGCATGGTATTCTTATAATGGTGATAAGATTGGTCAAGGTAAAGAAAATGCTAAAATTTATTTAAAAGAAAATCCAGATATTTGTGCTGAAATAGAAGCTAAAGTGCGTGAGCATTATGGTATTAGCAAAAATAAAGGAAAAGAAGATAAAAAATAAAATATAAGATGTTTGTTATCTTATATTTTTTTAATCTAAGGCAAACGCATAAAAATTTGACGTAAACTAGGAGTTAGAAAAAGGAATGACATTAAAAATAAGGTTTTCAATAT
>CANPXJ010000059.1 GCA_947585915.1 uncultured Bacilli bacterium
GTGGCATTTATGAATTATTAAAAAAATTATCTACTGGTGTAAGTAAATATTTACGTTCAAAAGAAAAAGAAAAACAATTACAATTTTTCTCCCTTTTTGATGATTTTGAAAAAAATGCCGGAACTTAAAAAATAATTAATTATTTGACATCTCCTCTTTTTTCATAAAATCTATTATAAATCGAACACTTTTTTAATGTCAATTGAAAAATATTAATTCATTAAATTATTTTTAAAAATCTAAATGCATATTAGTTCCATATTTTGCCAATTATAATAATGGTGAAGATTATGAATAAAATCGTAAAACGTTTGCAAAATGAATTTTTTGATAGTAGTGATTTAATAGTTAAAACAGTTAATAATATATATATTATCTATTTAGAAAGTGTTGCTAGTGGTGATCGGATTAACGATTATGTTTTAAAAGAACTATCTTTAACTAATAAGAAAAATGGTCATAATCTAGATTCTTTAATAGCTGGCCCTAATACTACAAAAATAGAAATATATGACCAACTTGAGTTTTATTTAGAAAATGGTTTTGTTTTAATTATCTATAAAAATGATGCTTATGCTGTTGAAGTTAAAGCTGATATCAATCGAGCCATTTCGACTCCAGAAACTCAACCTGCTATATTTGGTCCCAAAGATGCTTTTAATGAAAACATTCAAAATAATTTAGGATTAATAAAAAGAAGAATAAAATCGAATACCTTAATTAACGAAGATTTTATTATTGGTAGAAAAACAAAAACTAAAGTTAGTATTTTATATTTAAATGATATTGCCGAGGAAGAAACTGTAGAAAAGGTCAAAAAACAATTAAAAGAAATTGATATCGATGGAATTATCGATTCAGGTAATATTCATCAACTTTTAGAAAAAGAAAATAAATCTCCTTTCCCAACTATTAGAGCAACGGAAAGACCTGATTATGCCTCTTCTAATTTATTAGAAGGGAGAATAGTTATATTAGTTGATACCTCACCATTTGCTTTAGTTCTACCTGTCTTTTTTGTCGATTATATTAATCCTCAAGTTGATAATTATTCTAAAAATATTAATATTAACTTCTTAAAAGTATTAAGATTTGTTTGTCTTATTCTAACTATCCTAGTCCCAGCTTTATATATATCTATTATCAATTACAATCCTGAGGTAATCCCTTTAAATCTTTTAGTTAATTTTGCCACTCAAAGAGATGGGGTCCCCTTTCCCGCCGCTATTGAGGCTATTATTATGCTTTTAATTTGTGAGGTATTAAGAGAAAGTGATATTCGTTTTCCTTCATCTTATGGTAGTTCCATCTCCATTTTAGGAGCTTTAATACTAGGTGAATCTGCGGTCACAGCCGGGATTGTATCTCCCATAATGATTATTGTTGTTGCCTTAACTTTTATTACTAGTTTAATTTTTACCGAACTCGAATTTATTAATTCAATTAGACATTTTCGTTTTTTATTTTTAATTGCTGCTTCCTTCTTCGGGTTGTTTGGTTTAGTAATTGCTGGGGTAATCTTTTTAACTCATTTAAGTAATACCAAAAGCTATAATAAACCATTTTCATACCCCCTTGCCCCTTTTGATTTAAATTATTTGCGTAAGGAATTATTTCAAAAACCCAAAATTAAAGATCGCTTTCGTAGTCGAATGCTCACCCATAAAAATTTGGTAAGTCAGGGGGAAAATAAAGAATGAAAAAAATAATATTTATTTTTCTGATTTTATTTTTATTTACCGGTTGTTATGATTACACCGAGCTAAATGACACCGCTATAATTTCTGGTATTGGGGCTGATTATAAAGATAAAAAATATGAAATAACTTTTGAAATTATAACTTTACAAAAAGATAATAGTGGCTCCAAATCCGAAACTAAAACAATGCTCGTAACAGGAAGTGGTAACAATCCCGCTCGAGCTTTTAATAATACAATAAGTAAAGTTGATAAAAAAGTAGTATTTGACCATTTACAAGTGGTTTTATTAAGTGAGAATTTAGCTCAAGAAAAAGGAATTAAACATTTATCTAATTATTTATTTAGAGATATTCATGTTTCTAATAATTTCTATTATATTTTAGCTAAAGATAGTAAAGTTAAAGAAATATTTAAAACCAAAATAAAAAATGAACCAGTTGTTTCTAATGCCTTAATAGGCTTATTTAAAAATCAAAATGATGTGGAAATATTTGATTTAAAAAATGAATTTGATTATCTTTACGCTCAAATGAAAGATGGGAAAAAAGATATTTTAATTCCTTCGGTTAAACTAAAAAATAATAATATTTCTTTAGCAACTAATGGTTTTTTTATTAAAGATAAATTAAAAGGTTTTTTATCTAAACAAGACTCTCAAACTTATAATTTACTAAATTCTAAAGTAGAAAATGCTTTATATAGTAAGCAAAATGAAGCTATTTCAATTTATAAAAATAAAAATAAAATAAATTTAAAAAATAATACTGTTAAAATCAAAGTAAGTGCTGAGGGTATAATTAAATGTTTAAATAAAAATTATGTCTTAAGAGATGGAAAAATCAATAAAAAATTATCTTTAGAATTTGCCAAAATGATTAAAAAAGATATTCAAAAATTAGTAGAAACTTCTTTAGAAGAAAATAGTGACTTCTTAGGTTTTAGAAACTTATATTATCGGACATATCCTCAAAATTATCAAAAAGATATTTGGAAAAGTTTAAAATATGATGTTGAGGTAAATTTAGAAGTAAATAGAAACGGACAAGCATTTGAGGTGATAAATTGATAACTAAAAGACAATATCAAATATTAAGTTTTTTCTTAACTCGTGCCTTATTTTTTGGGTTAGGAATTACAAAAATTTTTAATCAAAGTCGTAATGATGCCTGGATAAGTGGAATTATAGGAACTATTTTAGGTCTTATATTAATTAGTTTTATCTATTATTTAAAAAGTAAAAATGTCGATTTTTCGCAAAAGTTAAATAATGGTATTAATGGCTTTATTACTAAATTACTAATTTTTCTATTTGCTTCTTTTTGTCTTCATGATGTTATTTTATCTTTAACAACTATGACATCTTCATTTTTACTTCCTTTAACCCCTGCTCTTGTTATAGCTATTGCTGTTTTAATTACGATTATTTATGGCAATTTAAAAGGAATTTCTTCTTTTGCTAAAGTAGCTCAGATATTACTACCTATTAGTATTATAATTTTTAGTTTTAAAGTAATTTCTAGTTTAATTATAACTGACTATAATAATTTTTTGCCTTTATTTTATGGTCACAAAATGGGAATTTTAAAAGCTAGTTTAGTTTATGCTTTACTTAGTGCTTCCCCTTCTTTACTATTAATTAATGTTGATAAAGTTAAACTAACTTATAAAGAATCTATTTTAGGGTATTTAATAGGTAGTATAACTATAATATTATCTTTGATTTCTATCAATGGTGTTTTAGGTCCAACCCTAGCAAATATTTTAAGATTTCCTGAATATATGACCTTAAAAAAATTAAGAATTTATAATTTTATTGAAAACATTGAAAATATATTAACTTTTACTTGGTTATTTGATTTAATTATTCTTGGATTTATGAGTGCCTATAATATAAAGAAAATAATTAAAGAGACTACCTCTCATAAAGACTCATTAACCTCTTTTATTTATTTTATTTGGTTAATATTAATTATGTTTGTAGGCGTTTGTATATTTAATAAACACTATAATTTTGCTTTAGTTTTATACAATATGGAATTATATATAATTTTCTTCTTTGTAATAACTATTTCACTTTTTGCTTTTCTAGTTAAAAAGAAAAAAAGTATAGTCAAAACTTAGGCTATACTTTTTTAATTACATATATTTTGTATTACCAGTAAATTGATAACCATCTAAATAACGAGATGTTGACCATTTTGTATTACTATAATCCACATATTGATTAATGTAACGATAGTAGTTTATTGTATCACTATAAGCATATCTTTTACTTGTATAATTATATTTATAAGCATTAGCTTCGCTATCTATTACAGTTTTGGTACTAGATGAATTTGTATTATAGCGTACTTGGAAATAAAGTGGTACAAAGTAAACATTTTTATTTAAATAGCTATCATAGAATGATGGTATTGTGGCATTACTTCTTAATTGGATTGTAACTCTAACACGCCATACTCCACTTGATTTGTATGGATTACTTATTGAATAAGTAAATTGTCCACTTTTTAGAGAAGCATTGCTAAATTGAGTTGCATTTCTAATACTTGAATTAGATAACATATTATTACCTGACATATATAAGTTTACATCACGATTATTTAAATATGCTTGATAATCGGAAGTATTGAAATATCTATTGCTTACCAAACTTACACTATTTACTGATGATGGAATATTAGTTAATTGAATTTCATAATTATAACCATATCCATAGTAGAATTCATTTGGTGTAATGTATGTAGTTGTACGATATTCATTTGTTTGAGTTCTATTATTAGTATTTGTATAATATGTATAATAATAGTAATTTATTCTTTCAGATTTATTTTGAATATTACTTCCTGTTTTATAACCTTTTACCCAACTACCATAATTTTTAACAATTCTAGCTTGTTGATAATACTTAGTTTTATTAGTACTACTATGACTAGAACCGCTATTTCCACTATTTCCGCTACCACTATTATTAGTAGTATTGTTATTTGTTGTATTATTATTAGTAGTATTTGAACTTGGATATTTAATAATAGTTGTTGTACTAGTTCCACTACCTCCTAAAGGATAATAATAGTAATTTTTAGAACCACCAGTAGTATAGCTTGGATAACTTCCTTTAGAACCTAGTTTTACATCATAATCACTATCTTCATCATCACTTACATTTTTAGTAGATGTATTTTTAGCATCATTAACTTCAGATAATAAACAAGTACCATTACATCCAATAGTATCAATAATATAATCTGATTCATCACCACAAGTTAATTGTACCTTTAAAGCATACTCACTATCAAGAGTTTTTGTTACTTGAACATAACTATTTGCTGTATCACACGCTTTTCCATCTTTGTCTGAAAACTCTAAAATAATTTTACTATCTATTAATTGCTTTAACGACATTGTTTTTGTTTCCCCAATAGTATCAGGTAAACGATCTACTGTGTAGTAATTTCTAGCAGCATTTTTCATAGTTTGAATATTATCATTAAATACTTTATCATAGAACGTATCTAGCTTTGGCATTGGGAATAACCAACAAATAAGTAAAACAAATAGTATTAAAAGTATAACTTTAATAATTAAATCTACCCAATTAATTCCATATCTTCTTTCTTCTGTCATTTCAGACCTCAACCTCCATTTCTTGCGCATATGTTACCACTTTTTTAGGCCTTTGTCAACTTTAGAAAAAAATTTGTTAATTTTTTGTGATTATGTTCGAAATATATGCATTAATTAAGGAAAACTTACTGCTTATTATTAGGTAATAGTGAAAGTATTCTATTATTAATATCATTAATATACTTAATATTTATTACAACAATGTTATCTTTAAATTCTTTTATCCAAAATGGACTCCCACTATTAATGACTACATTTCTATGAGCAGGAATGTCTGCTCCTCTAATATAGCGTGCAAATTTATAATTCCATTCCGGATTTTTACTTTCTAAAACAACTTGTTCATGAGCTTTTATATTTGCTCCCTCAAATTTAGATATAAATAAGTAACTCAATTCTGGATTTTTTACTTTTAAAATATTTTCTTCAAATAATTCAATTACTCTTCTATTTCCAAATTGCATTTGAACACTTTCAATATTTTGAATTATCTCTTCAATATCATCATTCATATTATTACTACTTCCTTTCTAAAATTATTATTATTCTAACATAGATAAACATAACTTGTAAAAAAAAATTAATTTTTTAGACCTTTTGCTAATAGTTAACTATTGTGTTATACTTTAAAAGTAAAATATAAGCAAAGGGTGTAGCCATGTGATTAAATTTATAATCGTAGATGATGACGAAGAATTTCAAAATAATTTAAAAAATATTATCTTAAAAACTGCTATTAAAAACAATCAACTAATCGAAATAAACTGTTTTAAAAAGTATAACTCTAGTTTGCAAAAAATAATGGATGATAATTCTCAAAGAAAAATTTTTATTCTTGATATCGATTTAAAATCTAAATTAACTGGTATTAATATTGCTTTAAAAATTAGAGAAAATGATTGGGATAGTGAAATTATTTTCTTAACTTGTTATGAAAATTTATTTGAAAAAGTTTATCGAAACATTTACAAAGTATTTGATTTTATTGAAAAACACAAAAATATGGAAAAAAGATTAATTAAAGATATTAATACAATCTTAAAAAAGAAATATGATGTTAAAATGTATAAATATAGTAATAGAGCTATTGATTTACAAATTTATTTAAAAGATATTTTATATATTTTTCGAGATACTACCGAAAGAAAACTCGTAATGGTTACAACTAATAATAAATTTTTAATAAATAAAAGTATTAGTAGTATTTTAAAAGATTTAGATAAAAGATTTGTTAAAACTCATCGCTCTTGTATTGCTAATATTGAGCATGTGAATTTATTTAAATGGAATGAAGGAAGTTTTATTTTAGATAATAAGAAAAAAGTTTATTTACTTTCTAAAAAATATAAAGAAGAAATTTTAAAAGTTAAAAATAGTTATAATAAAGATTAAGTTTTATTTTTTAAAATTAAGTTTTTAGTAGTTAGTAAATAGGCTTTTCTTTTTTCTAATTTTTGTGGATTATGCGCCAAGGCATCACATTTTTGGATTAAGTAAAGAGTGACAATTAAGTTAAAGTCATTATCAATATCATTTTCTATTATCTCTGTATCATGTTTTTCTATTAAATAATAAATTTTTTTTACATATTCTTCTTTAAAACCTAGTCTATTTAAAATTTTATAACTCATATCAGCCGAAACTTTAGGATGATTATGAAAATGTCGAATACCATCTTGTTCAGTACAAACAAAAGGTTTACCAATATCATGTAATAATAAAGATAATCTTACATCAAAATCTAGTTCAGATAAACTTAAGGCATATAAAGTATGGTTCCAAATGTCTAAATGATGATGTGGGTGTTTATGTTCAAAACCAACAATAAATTTTAATTCAGGAATTAGGTTTAAAAGCTCCTCAAAATTATTATTAATTGCCTCTACTATTTTATTGTCCATTAAAATATTATAGATTTTTTCTATATTATTGTTATTGGTTTGTTTAGAATATTTATTTAAAGCGTTATTAAAATACACCATTTTAAAATTACTTTTTTCATCTATTTTTTCAACTTTTTGTAAATAATTCAATTTTAAAATATCGACATCTAATTTACATTCTTCTTGCTTAAATAAAAAATAATTAGGTACATCATATGTACAAACAAAACAGTTTTTTGCATCACATAAATATGTTGCAGCCTCTTTGTTTTTAAAAAAACACAAATATTCTCTATTTTCTATTTTTTTCCCCATGTCATTTTTATCTATAAATAATTGTTGTAACTCTTCTTTTGAACAAATTCTAAATATTAACATATAACTACCTCACTAATTATAATCTTTTAATTTTTGATAATATTCTTTTATACTTTTTTAAAAATAATAAAATTCAATATAATTATTAAAGTTTATTATATTCATTATCAGCTGATTTTTCTAATCATATATTTTCCATTTTTTAACTGATATTGCTATCGCTACGAATCAGATTTTCTGAGCTAGCGTTTCACATTTGCAAGAATTACGATAATATTATCTAAAGAAATTTTTCTGTCTACATCCCAGTATAGGCTGTTCTTTTTTTAGCTTTTTTTTATTTTCGCTTTTTTATCTATATATTGATAGTTCAATTTATTTTGATTCGTAACAATGGGTTCACCGAGTAAATTTTCAATTTCATCTCTTGTATTTTTGGCAACTTGTCCACCAGCATGAGCAACTTTTATATTTTCTTTTAATCCTTTAGGGTTTGTTTTCTTTGCTAATCTTTTTGTTACTTCTTCGCTTATATCAGTTAGAGATACTTCTATATTATCCATGTTATCTCGAAGTGACTCCTTACGAAGACCTTTATATTCTTTATACTCTTTAGCAGTCATTCCAGACCAAGTTTTATATATTTCATTAGTTAAAATTGCAAATTCTTTACTTTCAGTAATACCATTTTCTTTCCATATATCAGTAAGTTCTTTTCTATCTTGAATACTTTGCATTCTTTTAGTAATCCATTTTTCTTCATAACCCTTTGCTCTATATGTATCAATTGCCCTTTTGGCTGCAATTGATGGATCAAATACTTCATCAATTCTTTCACTTCCTAGTTTTGCTAGCCATTGTTTTATAGGTTCCGCATTCTTACTTGGAATAGATTCAATAATTCGAAACATGCCCTCAATATCACAAACATCAGTTAAACGATATTTGCCATCTTGTGCTTTAAGTTTTAAAGCGTTACAATTTGTAACGGTTTCATTACCTTCATCTTTTAGTCTTTTTTTAAGTACTCTCCAATACGTTTGTGGATTAGTACTTTCTGTAATAACACCTACTATATCAACAACGCTAATATAATATTTTTCTTTTTCCTTATCCCAAATAGTTCTTATTGTTTCATTATTAAATATTTTGTTTACTAAATGCATTTTATCTTGATTCATAATTAAACCCTCCTCGTATAATTCTATTATATAACAAGAACATTTGTTTGACAATATATTTTTTTGAATTATTTTGAGTAATTTTGAGAGTAACAAAAGTAAAAACCCTTTTAAACAAAGGGCTCTTCAAATCAATTTTGGTGCGTTTGCAAAAGGGGTTTTGCACCTTACAGCCTGATTCATCACATTTGATAAATTAATTATAACGTTTAAAA
>CANPXJ010000060.1 GCA_947585915.1 uncultured Bacilli bacterium
AATAAAAAAAATATAGAAAAAATACTGATAAATAAAAGAAAAAACAGGTAGTTTGCATTAAAACTATGCACACTACCTAAATAAATAGGAGGAAAAAATATGGATTGTTTTGTTCCAGATATTTACGCCCAAAGTATTTTTACAATTAATTATAAGCGTTTGAAAAAATCCGGTATAAAGTGTTTACTTTTTGATTTAGATAATACCTTAGTGCCTATTAAAACTAAGGTTCCTAGCGTTAAAGAAAAAGAACTTTTAGAAGGTTTAAAAGAAATGGGATTTAAAGTTATAATTATGTCTAATAGTGGAAAAAAAAGATTAGAACCATTTAAAGAAGGATTAAATGTTGATACAGCTTATTCTTCTTTTAAACCCCTTAAAAAAAAGTATAAAAAGATTATGAATATTTATAAATTTAAAGATACGGAAATTGCTGCTATTGGCGATCAATTAATGACTGATGTTTTTGGAGCAAATCGCATGGGATTTACCTCTATTTTAATTAACCCAATTAGCAAAGAAGATTTTATTGGAACTAAAATAAATCGTTTTATCGAAAAAAGAATTATGAAAAGACTTGATAAAAAAGGTTTATTTACTAAAGGAGATTACCATGATTAAAAAATGTAGTGGTTGTGGGTATGCTTTACAAAGTGATAATCCACATAAATTAGGTTATATTCCTAATATTAATAGTAAAAATACTTTATGTCAAAGATGTTTTAAGATAATTCATTATAATGACGCTAAAGTTGCCTCATTAAAAATAGATGAAGAAGAGATATTAAATGTTATCAATAATAGTGATAATCATGCTTTATTTTTGATAGACTTTTTAAATATTAATAAAAAAACGATTAAACTCTTCCACAAAATAAAAAGACCTAAAACTTTACTAATTAGTAAATGTGATATAATTCCTTATTCATTTAATAAAAATAAAATTATTAATTGGTTAAGTGATTATTATAAAATTGATAATGACATTATTTTTATTAGTGCTCTTAAAAATACTAATATAAGTACTTTAATTAATTATTTATATGCTAAAGAAATAAAGGTTGCTTATTTATTAGGATTTACTAATGTTGGTAAAAGTAGTTTAGTAAATAGCATTGTTAAATATCAAGATTTAGATTATAAAGCAATTACCACGAGTTTGATTCCTAATACAACCTTAGATTTTATGAATATAAAAATTAATAAAGATTTAACAATTATTGATTCTCCTGGTTTTTTACTTAATAAAAATATTTATGATAATAATGATTTAGATTTTATTAAAAAAGTAAATCCGAAAAAGTTTTTAAAACCTATTACTTTTCAATTAAAAGAAAATACATCTATTTTAATAGAAGATAAAATAAGAATTGATAATTTAGAAAATAAAAATAATTTAACATTTTATTTAAGCAATCAATTAAAATTAACAAAAGTTTATAATAATGAAAGATTAAAAAACTTAAAATATAAAGAAATAGAAATACCTAAAAATAGTGATATTGTTATTCTTGGGTTAGGGTTTATTAATGTAAAAAAAAGTTGTAAAGTAGGAATTTATATAAGTGATTTAAGTTTAATTGAAATAAGACCATCATTTTTTTAAATTTATTTGATAAAAAAAGCAAATGTGAACCATTTGTCTTTTCATTTATATTTCTTTTCCGACAAAGATATTATAAATTTTATTATATCTATAAGCTAATTTAGCGTAAGAAGAATCTTTAACCAAAATTCCTAGCTTCTCTAATTTATCAATTAAAGTAGATATTGTGTTTCTAGAAAGCCCCGTTTCTTCTTCAATTTCTTTTTTAGTAAATACAATTTGATGAAAAATAGCAGGCATTAGTCTATATACAGCATTACTATTTAATTTTTTGATTAACTTTATATCTTCTTCATATATTTTTTGAATTCTATTAATTTTAGCGATGTTACTATTACATTGTTCTATTATACATTGAAGAAAAAATTTGATGAAACCCAACATATTTCCATTTCGACTTTCGTTTAAGAACTTATGATAACTAGGTTTGTATAATTCTATTACTTCTGATAAAAACAATATTGGTTCTTCATCAGTAAGTAAAGAAAGTTGTATAGGGATTAAAGCTCTACCTAATCTCCCATTCCCATCTCTATAAGCATGAATTGTTTCAAATTGGGAATGGGAAATTGCTAGGTTTATAAATATTGGATCTATATATAAATCATTCATATATTCAAACAAATTATCTAAAAGCAAAGGAACCTCTTCTGGAATAGGGGGAACAAATATTGCTTCATCAATTGTACATCCTTTAGGACCTATCCAATTTTGGATACTTCTAATTTTTCCTGGCTCTTTATTGTTACCTCTAACACTATCTAGCAATATTTTGTGTATAGCATTTAAAAATTGACTATCAATTTTCTTTACTTCTTTTAAATTTATTTTTGCATACTCAATAACTTTTTTTAAATTTTGAATTTCTTTTGTATCGTCTGTTGTTGGCATATATTTTAGGTAATACATATCATCTTGTGATATTTGAGTGCCTTCTATTTGCGTAGATTTTAAACTTTCACTTAATATTATGGAATCCAAAAAGAAACTTGAATCGAATTTACTATTTTTCAAACTATATTTATATTCTCCATATTTTTGATTGGCTTCGGCAATTAGGGATAATAATTCTTTATCAATGTGATATTCTATTGGTAATTTATTTACTTTATAAGGTTTCATATTTTCCTCCATAGCTGAATTTTATCATTCCATTTTTCAAAAGTAAAGAAAAATGCACAATATTTTCAAAATATTGTGCATTTTTTACTTTTTTTGGCATCTTTTGCACAATAATTGTGCATTTTTAAATTTTAAATATACGTTTTGCACAATATTTGCTTAATTTTGCACATATTTAATTTCTATTAATTATTGCCTTTAATATTTAAAAAAGGTACTTATCTATGATATAATTTTAGGTGTAGAAAAGAGTAGTATTATGAGTAAAATAAAAGTAATGAGTGAATCTTTAGCAAATAAAATAGCAGCTGGAGAAGTAGTTGAAAAGTGTGCATCTGTTGTTAAGGAATTAGTAGAAAATAGTATTGATGCTGAGGCGGATGATATAAAAATTGAACTTAAGGAAGCTGGTTTAAAAAGCATTAGAGTTGGTGACAATGCAATAGGGATGGATAAAAAGGATGCTAAATTATGTTTTTCTCCTCATGCTACTAGTAAAATTACGAGAGACGATGACTTGTTTTTTATTGATACATTAGGGTTTAGAGGAGAGGCTTTACCTTCAATTGCTAGTGTCTCTAAAGTTACTTTACAAACTGCCCAAAATGAAGTAGGAACTGAAATAAAAATTGAGGGAGGAAAGATAATTTCGGAAACCAATTGTGCTTTAAACAAAGGGACAATAGTTGAAGTATCTTCACTATTTTATAATACTCCCGCACGTTTAAAATATCTAAAAAGTGAAACAACAGAATTAATAAATATTACTAGCTTTATTGAAAAAATTGCTTTATCTTATCCATCTATAAGATTATTACTTACTAATAATGGAAAAACTATTTTAAAAACAAGTGGTAGTGGTAATTTACATAAAACAATTCATGAAGTATATGGTTTAAACATATCTTCTAATATGATTGAGATAAAAAATAGTAATGATGATTTTGATGTTTATGGTTTTATTTGTAAACCTCAAGTTTTAAAATCAAATCGTAATCATATGATAACAATTGTTAATGGACGGGTTGTTCGAAATAATGAGTTAAATAAAATAATCAATGAGGCTTATTATACTTATAAACCGGATATAAAATTTCCGGTAGTAGTTATAAATATAAATACAGATCCTACCTTAATTGATGTTAATATTCATCCAACTAAACAAGATATTAAGATAAGCAAAATAGAAGAATTAAAATCACTTTTATATGACACAATTAAAGACGCATTATATCAAAATTTGCTAATTCCTAAAATAGAAATAAATAAAGATTATAACGATGTTAAAGAAGAATATATTGAAATAAAAACTAAAGAAAAAACACCAGTCGTAAAAGAAGAGCAAGCAGTTTTTGATTTAGGTGTAGAAGATAAAAAAGAAGAAACGGTAGTTATCAATGAAGAATTAAAATCTTTAAAACTTTATCCGGTAGGATTAGCTTTAGGAACTTATATTATTGCTCAAAATGATGAGGGAATTTATTTAATCGACCAACATGCAGCGGAGGAAAGAATTAATTATGAAAAATATTTAAAAGCTTTAAAAAATGAAAAAACCAATACAACATCTCTTTTATTTCCAATTAGCATTGAACTTTCCGCAAGTGATTATATGACTATTAAAGATAATATCGAAGTACTTGAAAATATTGGCTTTGTAATAGAAGACTTTGGCGTAAATACGATTATTATTAAAGAGCATCCTACTTGGCTAAAAAAAGGATATGAAGAAGAACAGATAAGAAGAATTATTGATTTAGTAGTTATTAATAAAAAGAATTTTGATCGAGTTAAATTTAATGAGCATGTGGCTATAACTTTAGCTTGTAAAACTAGTATAAAAGGAAATACTAATATTAGTATGGATTCAATTGAGGAAATCCTTAATTCTTTAGTTAAAACCGATAATCCTTATAATTGCCCACATGGACGTCCAACTATTATTAAGTTCAGTATATATGAACTAGAGCGTATGTTTAAAAGAGTAATGAATTGACAAGATGGTTAAAATAATTTAGAATATTTTCTAGCAAAAAGAGGGGATTTTGATGAAAGATATAATAGAATTAACAAAAAAAGAATATGAGCGATATATGCAACAAGATGATTTTATAGGAGAAGGTTCTTTTGGTAAAGTTTTTAAGTATAATGATGAATTAGCTTTAAAACTTTGGTTCAATAAATTTACTAGTGCCTATTATGAAGAAGTGAGAGGTCAAATAAAAAATTTATTAAATAATAATTTTTCTAATTGTAAAACACCAGAAATAGCAGTAACGGTTGAAGGAGAAATTATGGGTTATTTAATGAATTATTGTAGTGGTTTAATTCTTTCCAAAATGCCTAATTCTACTTTATTTAAAGCGATAATAAAAGCTTTAAAGATAAATGTTTCTAATCTTAAAGAAATATCTCATAAAAAATTTATGATATGTGATATTCATCCTAATAATATAATGTATAATGTATCATTTTATCAAAATGGTTTTACTTTTATTGATTGTGATGATTGGGAGTATTTTCCTAAAACTTCTTATCAAAAATGTCTTTATAATAATATCTATTGGTTTAATGAAATGATTTTTGAACTTTTTGATATTAAAAATCCTTATTATTTAAAGGCTATAATTAAAAATAATTATAGTTTAAGGGATAGATTAGAAAGAATTTATGAGTGGGAAAGTAAAGAATCTTATGAATTTATCATAAGCCTTAAAAATTATTTAGAAGAAAAAAATCATACTAAAATTAGAACTTTAGGAGAATTTAGAAATTATATGAGGTAGAATATGATTATATGTATATGCGGTCCAACTGGAGTTGGGAAAACAAAAATGTCTATAGAACTTGCCAAACATTTTAGAGGTATAATTATCAATTGCGATGCAATGCAAGTATATAAAGAAATGAATATTGGTACAGCGAAAATAAAAGAAGAGGAAAAAGAAGGCTTAAAACACTATTTGTTAGATATTAAGAATTTAAATGAATCGTTTAGTGTTTACGAATATCAAAAAGAAGTTCGTAAAATTATCGAGGAAAATAAAGATAAAACGATAATTTTAGTAGGTGGTACCGGCCTCTATATGAAAGCTGCTTTGTATGATTATGAGTTTAGAGAAGAAAACATTAAACAAACTTATGATAATTTTTCCAATCAAGAACTTTATGAGATGTGTTTAAAAAAAGATAAAAATATGAACATTCATATCAATAATCGGCAAAGGTTAATTCGTTTTTTAAATAAAACAAGTGTTAGTAATAATAAAGATAAATTGCTTTATGATAATGTTCTATTTATTGGTTTAACGACCTCAAGAGAAAAATTATACGAAATTATTAATAAAAGAGTAGATGAAATGTTTTCAGAAGGTTTAGAAAAAGAAGCTAAAACTTTATTTAATAAATACCCGAGTAGTAAAGCTTTAAAAACAGCTATTGGTTATAAAGAATTATTACCTTATTTTCAAAAAGAATGTTCTTTAGAAGATGTAAAGGATCTAATAAAGAAAAATTCTCGTCATTATGCTAAAAGACAATATACATGGTATAAAAACCAAATGAATATCAATTGGTTTTCTGTTGATTATGAAAATTTTAATAACACCATAAAAGAAGTAATTAATACAATCAAAAAAACATATTCAAAGTGATATGTTTTTGTTTTATTTTAATTCTAAGTACACAGATTTATCATAATCATGTTGATTAGTTTCAGTATCTAAAGAGGGAAGAGTACTAGCATCTATTAAGAAATATTTATAATATAAATAATCTTCATTAGTTGAAGTAATTGGATCATCCCAAGTTAAATCTAATTGTTTCCAAGAACCATTTAAATAAATACTATTCCAAATATGTAAAGAAGAAGCAACTTTAAAACTTTTAATTCCAAATCTTTCTAAAAATAGTTCCATAGCATCAGAGTATCCACTACAAATTGCATATCCTTCAAATAAAGGACCAATAGCCGTATTAGAGTGATAAGGACTTTCGTTTGTTTCATTTCGAACTTGGTCATATTTAGTATTATTAATAATATAATCATGAATAGTTTTAATCTTCGTGGTCTCATCCATGTCATCAGTGATTAATTTAGAGATTAATTCATCAACTCTTTTATTAATTTTATCGATGTCATCTTGAGAATATAATTTTTCAATCTCAATACTAACCTCACCTGATTCGTAATAGCTAGTTACAATGTTTTCAAAGTTATTAAAAGGATGAACAAAATTATTAATATGAGTTAGTAAAACATTATCTTGAGAAATTGTTTCAATATCATCTAAACAATCACTATATTCTTCTGGACAATAAAAGGTGAATTTCTCCCAACCATTATTTAACATACTATAAATAATATTTAATAATTCTTGATAACTATAAGGCGTGTAATTATCTGTTTGTTGAACAAATTCAAAGTCATAGTCACGATAATATTTATTTTTAGGTTTAATAACAACTTTTGGTTCATTTTCTAAAATATTGGCTACTTTATTAGTTATTGGTTTTATATTAATAGCAAGAAAAACTAATATAACACATAAAATTAAAGGAATTATTAATCTTTTCATTATATCACCATCTAAATTTTATCAAAAAAAAACGAAGTAAGCAATTTTTACTTCATATTTTTAACTTTACTGGCAAGTCTTGATTTTTGTCTTGCAGCAGTACCTTTTTTGATTAAACCTTTACTTGCAGCTTTATCTAAATTTTTAACTACATCTTTAAATATTTTTTCGGCATTGTCTTTTTCTTTAGCTGTAACTGCTTTTTCTAAATTTCTAATAGAGTTTTTAACTCTTGCTTTATATTCATGAGCAGCATTAGTTTTTTTGGCAATAACTTTAACAGCTTTTTTCGAACTTTTAATATTAGGCATACAAATCTCCCTTCCATAAATACATTATCAATTCTACCAAAACATTATGAGTTTTGCAATAATAAAAATTACTTTTTTACTCAAAATAATAATGGTGATTATAATGAAAAATAAACTATTTTTAGATGTTGCTGATTCTTTTTTGCAAAAAGGAGATATAAAGTTAGATAAAAAGAAGAAAGATGAAATAGAAATTAATTATTTTGAGGTGGATAAAAATAATGGTAAAAGATTAAAAAAAGAAGAAGGAAAATACTATACAATAAACTATACGTTAGATGTATTAAATAAATACCCTAATAATTTAAAAAAAGAAATATTAAGGGTTATAAAAAGTTTTAAAAAGCCTATTAAAAATTATAAAACTACTTTGGTAGTTGGTCTTGGTAATTCTAGTGTTTTATGTGATTCTCTTGGTCCCGAAACTACTAATAAAATAATAGCAACAAATCATTATACAGATTTTTTAACTATTCCTAAAGTAGCTTTGTTTGTTCCGGAGGTTATAAGTAAGACAGGTATTAGTTCTTATGCGTTAATTAAAATGTTAGTAAGTTCACTAAAGCCTAGCTTAATAATTGTTATTGATTCTCTAGCTACAAGTAATCCTAAGAGATTGAATAAATGTATTGAAATATCAGATACAGGAATTATTCCGGGAGGGGCAATAAAAACCAATAAAAAAATAAGCTATAAAACCTTTAATATACCGATTATTGCCATTGGTGTTCCTTTGGTGATTGAGGTGAAAAAAAGAATGTATACTTCAATTGATGCTAAAGATATAATTGAAAAATTAAGTGACATTATTGCCAGTAGTTTAAATGATTTGTTTTTAAAATAAGGTATACATTTTTTTCTTTCTATGCTTTTTATACCCAAAATATTGACATTTACTTTTAGGGGGGGGGTATAATTGAAGTAGAAAAGTAAATAGGTGATCAATGTGGGATTAAAAAATAAAAGGAAAGAAATAATAATAGTAATAATAACATTAATAGTAAGTATAAGTACAGTGAGTTATGCATTGTGGACGACAACTCATATTCAAACAGGT
>CANPXJ010000061.1 GCA_947585915.1 uncultured Bacilli bacterium
TACCAATTTTTTAGTTTCTTTTTCTTTTAGACTATATTTACTAATTTTGCTAGTTTCCTTTACTTTTAGAATTCACCTTCTTAGCGTTTTCGATATAATAAGCATAGTATTCTTCGTAAGTTAAGTTTTTATCATGAACTTGTTTGGCCACTTTTTTACCTACATATCGATAATGCCATGCTTCAAAAGAATAGCCAGTTAAATTTTCTTTTCCTTCAGGATATCTTAAAATAAATCCATATTTGTAAGAATTTTCAACAAGCCATTTATAAGCATTTGAGTTGGCGAAGGTTTTAGTTGATGTATTATCTTTGCTAAATATATCAGCCGAAAGACCAGTTTGATGTTCAGAATATCCCGGTCTTGAAGCTACTGAATCAGCCTGAGCAGTTCCAAATGATTCTTTGTATTCATTATATAATTCTTCTTGCGTTTGATAATCGCGATATGAAGAATTAACTATTAAATAAATTCCTTCTTCATTAGCAGCAGTCCACATATCAATAAATGCCTCATAAGCATCTTCTCTTAATACTTGTGCTTCTCCATAATAATATTTATTTTTCATAGTAACTAAATCATCAGGTTTGTAATCATTTTCTAATTTATAAAATTTATTACACAATAATAGTTCTTCTTTTTTAGTATCACTTTTTATATCATGAGTATAAAATTCATAGTCATTATTTGTATTTACAATAGCCACAATATCATCAATTGTTACTTTTTTATTATCTTCATAATATTTTAAATAACGATCTAAATTATTTTTAATAAAATATTTGGCTTGTAAAAATTCAATTATTGTTTCATTTTTTTTAGTTGTAGATAATTCATCTAATTTTTTCTCATCTAAATTTTTTGCTAATAACTTTATTTCTTGATCAGTATACCCACGCAATCCTAAATTATATTCAGCGGAATGCTTATATTCATAATCTTTATATATTGCTGTTGATATTATAATTACAATAATAGACCCTATTATAGTCCATATAAAATATTTGGCTTGTTTTTTTAACTTATATTTTTTTGCCATAAACTACCTCACTACAACTTTATTTTATATTTTCAGTCTGATTATTACCAATTATTTTTAGCCCACCATTAGCTTCAACTGTTTTAGTTGCTAATTCCTTTAACTCAACATAAGCTTTATCAGTTTTGGCTTGTAATAAATTGTTAGATTCATTAACCTTTTTTATTTCTTCTTTTAATGACTCAATTTTATCATTTTGTCTATCTATTGTATTTTGATAATCTTTTTTTAGTAACTCCATTTCATATTTATGTTCTTTTTCTAACAGAGCCGTAGTTTCTTTTTTGCCTTTTTCATATTCATTTTCTAATAATTTAGGAAACTCTGCCACTTTCTTTTCTAAGTCAGCTAAATAATTACCTTTTTCTTTAGCTTCATTTAGCAATTTTTTTGTTTCATCTTCCATCAATTTTAAAGTGTTTTCTCTTAATTTTTTTTCATCTTCCCACTTATTATTAGTAAGTTCTCTTTCTCTTTTAATTTTATAATTATATTCTTCTATTTCTCTATCTCGTTCAGTTTTCAAAGATTTGCTTTGTAAGTCATATTGTTTTTGGAGTTCATCGGATTTAATTTTATATTCTTCTTCTAAATTTTTTATTTTTGTTTCCAAGTCTTTCTTTTTGATTTCATTATTTTTTTCAAACTCTAATAAAACATCTTTTCCAGTATTTACTACAAGAGTTAAATTTAATAATTCGGCGTCGATGTCATAAAGGTTTTTTAATTTCGCTTCTTCATTCGCAATAGCCAATTCTAAATCTTTAAATTTTTGCACAAGCTCAGTTGAAAATATATTATCCTCAACATTTTTAGTTGTTTCATCAACAGCTTTCCTTATTTTTCGTTCTTTTTCCTCTTGTTCTGGATTAGATTTAATTTTAGCATTGTTTTTTTCTCTTTCTAATGCGGCGTTTAGAGCCTCTAATATTTCTTGTTTAGTATTTTTTAAAGTTATTTTTTCATTCTTCATAGTGTACCTCATCTTTCCTTATTAATAATCTTCAAATATAAAATCTTTTTTTAGTTCTAATAATTCTTGTTTTAGTGTTTTATCTTTTTCTCTTTTTATTAAATCATCTATTTTACTCACATCTTCATATTTGCACATCGTTAAATCAAATAAACTTCGATATACCGGTATCTTTAATTCTTTTATACAATGTTTAAGCTTATTTTTCATAAAATTAATACCTTCATCTAATTGGTTAGAATAATAAAATAAAGTCGTCCATTTATTAATAAAAATCTCCTCATACTCATCATTTAAATCAAAATTATCATAGAAGAATTTTAAAAGTTCTTCTAATTTATTCAAATAAATTTTCTTTTTTAAATCACTATTATCCTCAATTAATTTTTCTAATATATTACTATATTCTTCAAAAAAAACATATAAGCTAAAATGAATACTTACAACTTCATCATATTGATGAACAGTAGAAAAATTATTTTGGGAAACTACTGGTTTTATTTTTTCAAAAGCTTCTTCTAAATAATTTAAGCTTATCATCATTTCTCTATACAAATCTCTTTTGATAAACAATGGTATATTTTTATTTTTTAATACTTTATATAATAATTTATCGATTTCTACATACTCTTCTTGATAAAAATCATAAATATCGAGAATATCATCTCTATTTTTCCTTTTAGGATATTTTTTCCAACTATCATCAATATATTTTTGATAAGGTAGTTTTTTATCAGGATTATTTAAACAACATTTTTTGTATTTTTTACCTGATCCACAAGGACAAGGATCATTTCTTCCTACTTTAGTAAATTTTTCGACCTCAATTATTTCTTTTTGGATTTTATCTTCTAATTGATTTTCTATCTCTTTGTAATCTTGTTGGCTTTCCTTATTTTTAAAACAAGCCCACCAACTCATTTCTTTAATAGTATCTTCAATTGGTTCAAATTTATCTAAATCATCATCATAATCAAAAATATCATCAATAAACTCTGCATACCCTCCCCGAATATTAAAGTCGATAAGATGATAATCAAAGATTGTTTTTACATCCTCTATTAAATTAAATAAATGAGTATTAATAATAACTTCCATGATTGTATTATAAATATCATTATCTTTATAATCATAATATTTAATTAATTTTTTTAAATATTTTTCCAAATCTTGTTGACTAATTAACTTGTTATTATAAAAATAAATATAACAGCGCAGACATTGAGTCTTACTAAATTCTCTAATTTTTTTATTTTCAATAAGGTTATTTAAAGAGGCAAAATTACCATCAAAAACACTGATTATTATTCTATGCAATATATCAGTAATACAATAATCCATTGCCGGTCTAGTACCTTTATAATCTTGAGAATATATATTAATCAAAATTGGAAATAATTCTTTTTCTTTAAATTCAGCTAGTAAAATTATGGCATAAATTATATGCATAGGTATATCTTCAGCCCGATATTTTTCTACATTTAAAGAATACTCTTTAACTGAAGAAAGCAATTCTTTTTTAATTTTATCTTTATTATTCTTTGCTTCTAATACAGCTTCTTTAGCAAAAAGTTCTGTATTTTCATCAAACTTTTTAATTATTTTATTCATTTACTACTCCTTTATCAACACATTAAATACTTATATCAAAAGCATATCATATTTTAAATTAAAACGGAACTTATTTTGACTTTAGTTCCTTTTAAATTTTAATAGTAATTCGCATAGAGAGAATATATTTATGAAATATAATCAACCTTTCAAAATAATATCTAAAAGTTTTTTAGTTTAGTATATTTGGTAAAATTATTTTGATTTATCAAAATAACTTTACAACATTAAATGCCTGCGATATAAAAAAATTAAAAATCTAATAACAAATTAATTACTCTATTTCATTAGAAAATATTATTTATAATGATTTACTTGCCAAAGGATATAAGGTTTTTATTTAAAAATCTAAAAAAGGATAAATTGATTTTATTGCTTTAAAAAATAATAAACCCAAATATATTCAAGTTTCCCTATATTTAGAAAATGAAAATACTATTAATAGAGAATTTAGCGCTTTTGCTCATATTGATGATAATTTTGATAAATATGTTATTAGTTTAGATAAAGAAAATAAATCCCAAAAAGGTATTATTCATCTAAACGCCATTGATTTTCTTTTAAGTGAAGATTTTTAAAATATTAAATTGAAACTATTTCAAGTATTTTTAGCTTCAATATTATTAATTAGAATTATTACAAATTATTTATGAGTTAAAAGATGGAAAACTCAACCTTTAAACAAATGGCAACTGACTTCTTTTGACACCACCTGATACTTCATAACAATCATTTATAACAAAGAAGGCTTCGGGGTCAATTTCTAAAACTGCTTCTTTAAAAAGATAATAGTCTTTAGTAGCAACTACACACATTAACATTTTATTCTTTTTATGAGTAAATCCTCCAGTTGTTTCAATAACTGTTACACCTGTATTTAATTTCTCAATAATAAGTTCACGAACTTTTGATAATTCTTTCGTATGAATAAAGAATTGCTTACTATCAGATATACCAAGTAATATTTTATCAACAACCATTCCTTCAATATAAACGATTATAATAGCATAAACTACATTATTAATACCAAAGAAAGCCCCACCTAATAAAATTATTACTAAATTAGATACAAAGACTGCTTTACCAATGGGAATTTTAGCATATTTATTTATTATTTGTACAATGGTATCATTTCCTCCAGTTGAATAACCAACTTTATAAATAATACCACTCCCAAATCCTAAAATTAAACCTACTACTAAAATCTCAATTAAAAAGTTATCTAATACATAGTGTTGGTGTAAATATAAAGATAAAGGAGCCGTCACACTAACCATAACGGGGTATAAAACCGCCCCAAAGGAACCCTTAACTGTCTCTTTAACGCCTAAAGTAAATAAACTTAGAATTAAAATAATTATGGTAAATGCATATAAGAAAAAACTAGAATCTACTTTAAATACGCTTTGAAATAAGATAGATAAACCAGTTATTCCTCCAACAACAATATTATCAGTTTTTAAAAACATATTATAAGCAAGAGCAAGTAAAAAAGTTCCTATAATTAAGACTAAAATTCTAGATATGCGATTTTTTTCTCTTACTATTTCTATTATTTTATTAGCATTAAAAAACATAGCATCACCTTAAAAATATTATACTATATTATTCCCCCTTTGCATATAAATTATTATGAGGTGAAGAAAAAATGAATTCAAATTATTATCAAAATCCAACCTTTCCAACGGCCACTAATCCTAATATAACAACAAACCAAAATCCTATTCCTAATAATTATCAAGCTAATATTGAAAGTGTTGGCCCAAGCAATTTAACAATGGAACAAAGCTATATTGAAAATATTTTGAGACTTAATAAAGGAAAAAGAGTTAGAGCTTTCGTATCTTTTCCAGACTCAAACGAATGGAAAGATAAAATATTTACCGGAATAATTGAAGAAGCAGGAAGAGATCATTTAATAATTAGCGACCCGACTAATGGTAATTGGTATTTAATTTTAATGATTTATCTAAATTATGTTGAATTTGATGAAAGAATAAATTATTCCCATTCTTATTCTGAAAAAACATTTTAAAAAAAATCTCATCGTTTATTGATGAGAATTTTTTAATATCCATAAGTTCTTGAATAACTTTGGTTATAAACAGCATCAGCAGTTTTAAGTTCACTTAAATCATTAACTGGATTAAAATCACTATTGTAAACAAAAGTATTGTTATTTGGCATTTTAATAGGTGAAAGACAATATTTAGTTTCTCCCCATTGATTTTTATAAGACCAGACATATAAACCACTTGTTTGTTTAATGAATTCTACTAAACTACTATTCCAATCAAAGTTGTTACCAAAATGATATTTTTCTTCATAGAATACTGAATTTAAGTTATAATCATTCGCATTATATTCACTATTTAATATCCATCCTGTAAAACCATATTTATTTAAATCAGAATTTGCACCATACGCATAAACCTTATTTCCATAAGCATCATATTTTACAAAAGTATATAATTTTTGAACTTCATAAATAGGTTGTTGTTGAACAGGTGTAACATTTTGATAATTATTTTCAGGAATATAAGTTGGAGTATTCCAATTATTATATTGTTGATTAGGATTATAATTTGGATTTACATTATTATTGTAATTATTATCATAATAGTAGTTTCCATTATTGTTATATTGTCCATTAACAAGTCCAGTCATATATTTTACATGATTATCTCTTTGACATTCGTAATCAGTACAATTTGCTTTATGAGCCTGTAAATATCTTTCTAAGACAACAGGATCATTAATATCAACATTTATGTGCTCATCTTGATTGTAATTATACCCACTATTGTAACCGTTATTGTTATTATTATAATTGTTATAATTGTTGTAGTTATTATAGTTGTTATAATCATAGTAGTTATTTGGGTAATAGTCATAATAATAATCTTCAGTAGTAAATCCACTATTTTGATAATAAGGGCCATCTGTAGAGAATCCACTATTATTATATGCATTAGCAGTAGCATTCATTGTAGCAATACCAAAAAGTACACTAGTAGCAGTAGCAACACTTAGAACTTTCTTTCTAATTTCCTTTTTCATAATAAACCTCTTTTCTTTTTGCCTACTATCTTAATACTACTTTTTACAAAAGTCAATGTTTTTTTAATAATCGTTTTCTAAAAATGAATTGGACAAGTAAAAGCAATTATTATATAAGCAGTTGCATTTACTTATCCAAAATCAATTGCATTAAGTTGTCCAAAAGAAAATAATTTTATTAGAATTACAAAAATCTTTGTAATTGCATTTACTTGTCCAAAATAGATGTTTATAATAAAAAATTAGTTAAAATGTTTCTAACAATAATTATTGACTATAAAACAATAATAATTATAATATTAAGTGTTGCTTAAGGAGATAAGGCAACACTGAGGAGTGACCTGAGCACTTAAGTAATGCTATACGAAAAAGAAAGTAAGAAACTATTATTTAGTTAATTACTTCTTTTTTTTATTTAACTTTCTTTTTTCGGAAGCAAAAAGCGTTAAACCTCAGGGGTATGGGGACAGAGTCCCCAATCTTATTGTTTATTATGTTAAAATATCTTTTCATAAGGAGTTGATGTTTTTATGGTTATATAAAAAGAATACTATTTATATTCTCAAGCATTTAAATAGTATTCTTGCATTCACAGTCTATCTAATTAATAGACAATTCTTATTTTAGCATATTCCTTTTTAATTAGATAGATTAAATTTTAATAGTTAAAAAAGGAGGAATTTTTTATATGTCTAACTATTATGAATTTAATTACACTGATGATAAAGAATCTTTTGAATATTTTAATTCTTTATCTACTAATATTTTAAAAAATATTTTAAATGAAAACTTTGATTATATTGAATCTTTTTTAGAAGTATTTTCAAATGTCTTTAAATCTATTTTTAATGGAACAGATTATGATGAATTTTATTATTCTTGTAAATCTTTAATTGAAGAATTAAATGATATCAAAATTATTCTTAATATATTGAAAGAAAGAGATATTAATGAGTAAAGGGCATTTATCTTATGCTGATAGATTAGCAATTGAAAATATGCTTAATGAAGGTAGCTTTATTAAAGAAATTGAAAAAGATATTAAAAGAGATTCAAGTAATATTATTAGAGAAATACAAAAGCATATTACATATGTTTTTCCTGGTACTTATGATAACAAACATCCTTGCCTTAAATATCACACATGTAATGTTAAAAGTTACGAATGTTTTAAATATTGTAAAAACATTGAAATTAAAGTTTGTCCTAAACTTATTAAATCCCCTCATGTTTGCAATGGATGCACTACTAAAAGTGGTTGTAGATTTGTAAAAAAATACTATAAGGCTAGAGAAGCACATGATGAGTACAAGTTAAAAGTTTCTGAATGTAGGACAGGATTACATTACTCTGAACAAGAACAAATAATTTTAAAAGAAAGATTATGTCCTTTGATTATTAGATGTAAATCTGTTTATCATGCTATTATTACTATTAATAGAGATCTCGACACTAAATTTAATAAATGGACTATTTATAGACAAATTGAAAGAAATCAATTGCCAATTAATTCTTCTCATTTACCTAGATGTCGAAGAAAGAAAAAAGAAAAAAATGACACTAATTATAAAAGAGATATTAAAGACCATACTTATGAAGACTATATAAATTATAAAACAACTAATACTATGGCAATTGAAATGCAAATGGATACTGTTGAAGGTATTAAAGAAAACAATGCTCCTGTTTTATTAACTTT
>CANPXJ010000062.1 GCA_947585915.1 uncultured Bacilli bacterium
GGATTGGTTAGCATATAATTATTAGACTTATAAATCCTTATTGAAAGGATTTTTTCTATTTAAGGGGGAAAAGAAAATGAAAAAAATAAAAAATTTAAAAATCAATTGGAAAAAAACAATATCAGTTTTACTTACATCTACAATAATAACAACTCTTTCTGGATGTTGCTTAGATAATCATGAAGAAGTAATCGAAAATCAAAATAATACTATCAGTTCGTTAGAACAAGAGAAAACTAATTTAGAACAACAAAAGGCTAAGTTAGAACAAGAAAAAGCAAAACTTCAAGAACAACTTAATAAATTAACAGCAACACCAGAACCAACACAAATACCCGCACCTGAAGTGGTAAATGAAGAGAATTCAAATTCTGATAATTTGAATAATTTAACAAGCGATGCTGCAATTCATTTATTTTATGAAAATGGTGTGTTAAAAGTAGATAGTATAGGGGAACCATACTATTTAAAGTATTATAGTTATGTTAATGGAGGCCCAGATACAGGAAGTGGACCTGGATATGTTCAAGAAATTGTCAAGAATGGCAAAAAATATTTAGTAGATGCTAATGATTTTAGTATAGTACTAGCTAGTGATTATAAATCTATAACCCAAAATGATTTAAATACAACTATTGAGTTTGCTGATGGGCATACAGAGGTATATGCTAATAAAGATTTCAAACCAAGTAGATCTTATGTATTAACCCAGTAAGCATTTATATGTCAAAAAATGTAAAATTTTAAACAAATTATCAAAAAAATTGTTTTTTTCAGTCATAAATTAGAAAATTTATTGACATTGCTAGCAATTATTGATAGAATTTTAAATTGGTGACATATTGTTTATTTTAGACAATTGACCTTTAAAAAAATTATAGCATTGGGGTGAAAAAGTGGCATTTAAATTAGAAAAATTTGGAGACCATAGAGAAAGAAGAACTTTCTCAAAAACAAAAAGCACCTTAGAATTAACAGACTTACTTGAAATTCAGAAAAAATCATTTAATTGGTTTTTAGAAGAAGGTATTAAAGAAATTTTTGATGATTTATTTCCAGTAGAAAGCTTTACCGGTAATATTTCTTTAGAATTTGGGGATTATTCTTTTGATGAACCAAGATATTCTATTAAAGAAGCTAAAGAAAGAATGGTAAGTTTTGCTGCTCCTTTAAAAGTTCAAGCTCGTCTTTTTATTCATGAGACAGGGGAAGTAAAAGAGCAAGAAATATTTTTAGGCGACATGCCAATGATGACTGATTCTGGAACATTTATAATTAATGGAGCCGAAAGAGTTATACAGTCTCAACTTGTTCGTAGTCCATCTATATATTTTAAAAGAGAAATTGATAAAAATGGACGACCAGTTGTATCTGGAGAAGTTATTCCTAATAAAGGTACTTGGCTTGAATATGAGGTTGATGCTAGAGATGTTTTATATGTACGAATTGATCGTACTCGTAAAGTAACAATTACAACTTTTTTGCGTGCTTTAGGTTTATCTAATAATGAAGATATTATTTCTGTCTTTGGTGATAATGATTATATTCAAAATACATTAGATAAAGATAGTACAAAAAATACAGATGAAGCTTTAATTGAAATTTATGAAAAATTGCGTCCTGGTGAACCAGCAACTTTAGATAGTGCTAAAAACCAATTAATTACTAGATTTTTTGATAAATTTAGATATGATTTGGCTAAAGTTGGTCGTTATAAATTTAATAAAAAATTAAATATTGTTGATAGATTACTAGGATGTACTTTAGCTCAAGATATTAAAGATGGTAAAAAAGTTGTTGTAAAAAAAGGAACAATTATTACTAAAGAAATTTTAGAAGAAATTAGACCTTTATTTGCCGCTGGTTATGGGTTAAAAGAAACTATTATTAATGAAGAATTAGATGAATATAATAAAATTCAAGAAGTTTTAGTATACGATAAAGTAAATCCTGATAAAACTCATAAAATAATTGGTAATGATCAAAGTATAACTGAGAAGAGATTAACTATTTCGGATGTTTATGCTTCAATTTCTTATTATCTAAACTTACTTTATGGTATTGGTGATATTGATGAAATTGACCATTTAGGAAATCGTCGTGTTCGTCAAGTTGGGGAATTAATTCAAAATCAATTTAGAGTTGGTATGTCTCGTATGGAAAGAGTTATTCGTGAGCGTATGACTACTCAAGAATTAGAGAATGTAACTCCTAAAACTTTAATTAATATTCGTCCAGTGACAGCAGCTTTAAAAGAATTCTTTGGTTCATCTCAACTTTCAAAATTTATGGACCAAATAAATCCAATTGCGGAATTAACTGATAAGAGACGTTTATCTTCATTAGGACCAGGAGGACTTTCTCGTGATCGTGCGGGAATGGAAGTTAGGGACGTTAATGCTTCTCATTATGGCCGTTTATGTCCAATAGAATCACCAGAAGGACAAAACATTGGTCTTATTACTTCTCTTTCATCTTACGCTAAAATTAACGAATATGGATTTATTATGACACCATATCGTAAAGTAAAAGATGGAATAGTAAGTGATGAGGTTGTATATTTAACAGCTGATGAAGAAAATGATTACTATATTTCGCAAGCAACATTAAATATTGATGATAATAATAAAATTGTTGATGAAAAAGTTATTGCCAGATTAAATGGTGATACTGTAATGGTTAATAGTAATAAAGTAAATTATTTGGATGTTGCGCCATCCCAAATTGTTTCAATTACTACTAGCTGTATACCTTTCTTGGAGCATGATGATGCTACTCGTGCTTTAATGGGTGCTAACATGCAACGTCAAGCAGTTCCGCTTTTAAAAACTGAAGCCCCAATTGTAGCTACTGGTGTAGAGTATATCGCGGCGCGTGATTCTGGAGCATCAATTGTAGCTAAAGCTGATGGAATAGTAGAATATGCTGATAGTAAAAAAATTATTGTTAAGAATGCCAAAGGAAAAGATACTTATTATCTTGCTAACTTTGAAAGAAGTAATGACTCTACTTGTGTTAATCATCGTCCAATAGTTAAAAAAGGCGATAAAATTCATCGCGGTGAGGTTATTGCTGATGGTCCTTCAACTGACCAAGGTGAGTTAGCTTTAGGAAAAAATATGACTGTTGCTTTCATGACATTTAATGGTTATAACTATGAAGATGCTGTTATTCTAAATGAAAGATTAGTTAAAGATGATGTTTATACTTCAATTCATATTGAACGAACAGACATTGATTGTCGTGATACTAAACTAGGACCAGAGGAAATTACGCGTGATATTCCTAATGTTTCTGAAGAAGCGCGTAAAAACTTAGATGCTGATGGTATTGTACGAATTGGTACTGAGGTTCATGAAGGAGATATCCTAGTTGGAAAAGTTACACCAAAAGGTGTTCAAGAATTAACTAGTGAAGAAAAATTATTACATGCTATTTTTGGTGAGAAAACTCGTGAGGTTAGAGATACATCATTACGTGTTAAACATGGTGAAGATGGTATAGTTCATGATATAAAAGTTTATACTAAAGAAAATAGTGATGAACTTCCACCAGGGGTATCTAAAGTAATTCGTGTATACATTGCTCAAAAACGTAAAATTCAAGTGGGCGATAAGATGTCTGGTCGTCATGGTAATAAAGGTGTTATTTCCTTAGTTTTACCAGAAGAAGATATGCCTTACTTACCTGATGGTACACCAGTTGATGTTATTCTAAACCCTCTTGGTGTTCCATCTCGAATGAACATTGGTCAAATTCTTGAATTACATTTAGGTATGGCTGGTAAAAAACTAGGTGTTCATTATGCTACTCCTGTCTTTGATGGAGCTAGTATTGATGATATCAAAGAACAAATGAATGAAGCTGGTATGGACGAAGATGGAAAAACAATTCTTTACAATGGTCGTACCGGAGAACCATTTGAAAATCGAGTATCTGTTGGAGTTATGTATATGATTAAACTACATCACATGGTTGATGATAAACTACATGCTCGTGCTACTGGACCTTATTCACTTGTTACTCAACAACCACTTGGTGGTAAAGCCCAATTTGGTGGTCAAAGATTCGGAGAAATGGAAGTTTGGGCATTATATGCTTATGGTGCTGCTCATGTTCTACAAGAGATCTTAACTATCAAATCTGATGATGTTGTTGGTCGTGTTAAAGTTTATGAATCTCTAGTTAAAGGAAAACCGGTAAATCAAGCTGGCGTTCCAGAAAGTTTTAGAGTATTAATTAAAGAATTCCAAGCTTTAGGATTAAATATTCAAATTCTTGATACAGATGATAATTTACTTGATTTAAAAACTATCGAAAACGAAGAGGAAAATGAAGAATCAATTCGCGTAGATGAAATTGAAAACATTAAAGAAGAAATGCAAACACCAAATGAAGAGCCTCAAGATGAGCCTTTAGAAAAAGAAGATAGTGTTGAAGAAGAAAAAGAAGAATATGCACCAGATTTAGATGATTTAGAATTTCCTGGTGAAGATGCGGAAGAAGGTGAAATGTAATGATAGAAGTAAATAGATTTAAAGGAATTAAAATTGGTATTGCTTCTCCTGATACTATTCGTAGTTGGTCTTACGGAGAGGTCAAAAAACCGGAAACTATTAACTATCGTACATTAAAACCAGAACGCGATGGCTTATTCTGTGAAAAAATATTTGGACCATCAAAAGACTATGAATGTTCTTGTGGTAAATATAAAAGATTAAGATATAAAAATGTTGTTTGTGACCGTTGTGGGGTAGAAGTAACTCGTTCTAAAGTTCGTCGTGAACGTATGGGTCATATTGAGCTTGCTTCTCCTTGTTCTCACATTTGGTTCTTCAAAGGTGTACCATCTAAAATGGGTTTAGTTTTAGACATGTCACCAAGAGATTTGGAAGAGGTTTTATACTTTGTCAGTTATGTTGTAATTGACCCAGGAAATGCTCCTCTTGAAAAGAAGCAAATTCTATCTGATAAAGAATATCGTGCTTTTTATGAAAAATATGGTAATGGTTTTACAGTAGGAATGGGAGCAGAAGCTATAAAAAAACTTCTTGCTGATGTCGATATTGATAAAGAAGTTGAGGATTTAAGAAAAGAACTTGAAAATACCCAAGGTCAAAAAAGAATTCGTTTAGTAAAAAGGCTTGATTGTTTAGTTGCTTTCCAAGAAAGTAATAACAAACCAGAGTGGATGGTATTAGATGTTTTACCAGTTATTCCCCCTGAGCTTCGTCCAATGATTCAACTTGATGGTGGTCGTTTTGCCACAAGTGATTTAAATGACTTATATCGTCGTATTATTAATCGTAATAATCGTTTAAAGAAATTATTAGAGTTAGGGGCTCCAACTATTATCGTGCAAAATGAAAAGCGTATGCTTCAAGAAGCAGTTGACTCATTATTTGATAATGGTCGTCGTGGTCGTAGTGTAACAGCTGCTGGTAATAGAGCCTTAAAATCCTTATCTAGTATGTTAAAAGGTAAACAAGGTCGTTTCCGTCAAAACTTATTAGGAAAACGTGTTGACTATTCAGGTCGTTCAGTTATCGTTGTTGGACCATCTTTAAAAATGTATCAATGTGGTATTCCTAAGGAAATGGCTCTAGAATTATTTAAACCACATGTTATTCATGGACTTGTTGAACGTGATTTAGCCCATAATATTAAAGGAGCTAAAAAGTTAATTGATAATCGTGATGAATGTGTTTGGGATATAGTTGAAGATGTTATTACTGAACATCCTGTTATGTTAAACCGTGCTCCAACTTTACATAGATTAGGTATTCAAGCTTTTGAACCAGTTTTGGTTGGTGGTAAGGCAATTCGTCTTCATCCTCTAGTGTGTACAGCCTTCAATGCCGATTTTGATGGTGACCAAATGGCCGTTCACGTACCACTTTCCGAAGAAGCAAAGGCCGAAGCGCGTATTTTGATGTTAGGTGCTAATAACATTCTTTCACCAAAAGATGGTAAACCAATCGTTACACCATCTCAAGATATGGTTTTAGGAAATTATTATATAACTATTGAAGAAGCCGGTTTAGAAAACGAAGGAAAAGTTTATAAAAACTCTAATGAAGCTATTATGGCTTATGAAAGAAAAGAAATTTCTTTACATACGCGTATTGTTGTTCCAACTTCTTCATTTAGACATAAACTATTTACGGATGAACAAAAAAATAAATACTTAGTTACAACAGCTGGAAAGTTAATCTTCAATGAAATTCTTCCTGATTCATTCCCTTATATTAATGAAGGCACAGAAAGTAATATTGAAGGAATTACACCAAATAAATATTTCTTAGAAATGGGTACTGATATAAAAGAGGCAATTAAAGAAATGCCTTTAGTAGAACCATTTGTTAAAAAAACTCTCGAAAAAATCATTGCCCAAGTATTTAAAAGATATAAAACAACCGAAACTTCAATCATGCTTGATAAATTAAAAGATTTAGGTTTCAAATACTCAACTTTAGCAGGTATTACAGTTTCAATGAGTGATGTTGTAACAAGTAATGACAAAGAAGAGATTATTAAAGAATCTCAAGCTACTGTTGATAAAGTTAATAAGCAATTCCAAAGAGGTTTAATTACCGAAGAAGAAAGATATAATAGTGTTATATCTATTTGGAATAATACTAAAGATAAAGTAGAAGATGAACTTAAAAAGATTAGTGAAGGTAACCATCAAAACCCAATATTCATGATGATGAATAGTGGAGCTCGTGGTAATGCTGGTAACTTTACTCAACTTGCCGGAATGCGTGGTTGTATGGCTAAACCAAATGGCGAACCTGTAGAAATCCCAATTAAATCATGCTTTATGGAAGGTCTTTCTGTTTCAGAATTCTTCTTATCTACCCATGGTGCTCGTAAAGGTTCTGCCGATACAGCTCTTCGTACAGCCGATTCTGGATATCTAACAAGAAGACTTGTTGATGTTGCTCAAGATATCATTGTTAGGGAAGAAGACTGTGGTTGCTTAACTGGGGTAGAAGTAAGTGACTTTGTTGATGATAAGAGTGGTGCTATTATCGAACCACTTGAAGAGCGTATTTTAGGAAGATTTACAGCTAAGAAAATTATTAACCCAGAAACAAAAGAAGTTATTGTTGACAAAGATGTTATGATTACAGAAAATGATATACCAAAAATCTTAAAAGCTGGTATCAAGACTGTAGAAATTAGAAGTATTTTAACTTGTAAAACGGAGAATGGTGTTTGTCAACATTGCTACGGACGCAACCTTGCCACTGGTAACTTAGTTGAAACAGGAGAGGCAGTTGGTATAATGGCTGCTCAATCAATTGGTGAACCAGGTACTCAGCTTACCATGCGTACATTCCACTCTGGTGGAGTTGCTCATGGTGGAGATGCCGATATCACTCAAGGTCTTCCAAGAGTTGAAGAACTATTCGAAGCGCGTAATCCAAAAGCTAAAGCGACAATTTCTGAAATTAATGGTAAAGTATCTTTAATTGAAGAAGTAAATGGTAAATATAAAATCGTTGTTGAAAATGATGTTGAAGCACGTGACCATGTTACAAGTTATGGTGCTAAACTTCGTGTTAGCTTAAATGATAAAGTTTCATCTGGTGATAAATTAACTGAAGGAGCAATTTCGCCAAAAGAATTACTTGCTGTTACTGATCCAATTACAGCTCAAACTTATATTTTAAAAGAAATTCAAAGCGTATATAAATCTCAAGGTGTTGATATTTCTGATAAACACGTAGAAATTATTGCGCGTAGAATGATTAATAAAATGCGTATTATTGATGAAGGTGACACAGAATTTGTGGCTGGACTTACAGTTTCTTTAAAAGAATTTGCCGAAGGTAATAAACCAGTAATTTTAAGTGGTGGTGTTCCAGCAACAGGTCGTCCAATTATGCTTGGTATCACTAAATCATCTTTGGAAACTGATTCATTCTTATCGGCAGCATCATTCCAAGAAACAACAAGAGTTCTTACCGATGCTGCAATTAAGGGTAAAACTGATATGTTACATGGTCTTAAAGAAAATGTTATTATTGGTAAATTAATCCCTGCTGGTACTGGGTCTAAACAATATAGTGATATTCAAATTGAATTAGAAAAAGAATTCCTAAGTGATGAACCAAGTGAAATTTTAGAAGAGCAATTTATTACTGAAGATAATAGTGAAATAGTTGCTGATTAAAACATTGACTAATAATCAATGTTTTTTTAATTCCAAAATATTGACAATTGGTTTTAGGGGGGGGGTATAATTGAAGTAG
>CANPXJ010000063.1 GCA_947585915.1 uncultured Bacilli bacterium
AATAATGCGACCAACTCAATTTTCCAGACAGTGTCTGAAATTTTGGATAAGTTATATAAAGTTTACGCATATTGAATAAATTACTAACAGAAAAACCAGAACCTAAAACTTTTCTTAATTCTTTAGAAAGTTCTTTCATAATTTGTTTGCCATATTCTGCTTTAATATTGCCATTTTGTTCATTTTCCACAATAATTCTACCAACATTCCAATATGCATATAGCATAGTATTATTACCTCATAAGCGACCTTTTTTCTACTACTTAAAATTATATCTTTAATCATTTCTGCATTGTTTTTTCCTTTCTATAAACTTTTTTGTAAATTATTAATATTAAGTCATTATTACTTGTTATTTAAATAAAATTATAGACTATCAATATTTATAAAAGTACTATTATCAATATGCTGCCTCATTTCATGACCATTTATATGATATTTTGGTTTAGTATATTTATAAAGATAAAATTTATTTATGTCATAATTTGATTGTATCGCTTTGTTATACAAAGAATACTTAATAAAAATACTTTTAATGTCTTTTAATAATTCAGAAATATTATTATATTTATGTATTCCACTATAATAGCAATTATCATCTGTAAACATAGGCTCAAACCAATAAACTTTATCATAATTATAAAATACTAAAATAGAATGACTAGGACAACCATTATTATCATCATAAAAAATATAATATGTCTCTATTTTAAGATGAGTCATTAAATTAAACCAATAGCGACATAACTCTGTCATATCCCAACAAATTCCTAAATGATTTTTTAATAATTCCATAGGAGTTTGCAAACTATACGTTTTAGCATCATTTACTCCATAATGTTTATTCCCAGTTTGATCAAGCCACCCATAGTGAAACTCGTTTTGCATATATACAAAGAATTTATCTATAGTTGTTAAATCTATCTTTGTAAAATAATCTTTATCAGTTATCGAATTAAATTGTTTCACTAATTTAGCTGGATAAATCTCATATAGTCTAAATGTACTAACTTCTAATTCAAATGGTTTAAAATCCTGTAGTATTTTTTCTTGTATAGCTATTATTTTATTATAAACTTTATCAATATGAATAGTTATATGATATTTAAAATTTTCTAGGTTATATTTTCCCTTTGGTAAGATTTGATATATTTGTTTTTGTAATATTTTTAATTTTTCATTTTCTTTAATATTAAAATATAATACATAGCTATTTTCTTTCCCTTGCATTATTTCAACATTATTTATATATATTTTTAATTTAGGAAATTCAATTTGGGATAAGACATTTATTATATTTTCTTCATCTTCAATATTCCATGCTGATAATGTAGAATGATATGGTAATGTATCTACTTTTATACGATTAGCAACATTTTTGCCAAATGGAACTTTGCATAGATTTTCATTTATTTGTTTAGTATAATATTCAATTTTTTCCATATTTATGTTATCAAAAATAGAAACAAGGGTTACTCTATCATGCATAAATAGATACCTCCATTTTAATATTATAGTTATTGTTTTATTTATATATATAATTTTATCATGTTTTAAAAATAAAAACACATCTGATACTGGATGTGCTTTAATTTCTAATGGGGCGAAATGTGGGGATCGAACCCACGCGTACCGGAGCCACAATCCGGCGTGTTAACCACTTCACCAATTCCGCCATGACAAAGATATCTTAACACATTTTAGTATTATCGTCAATCAATCTTTGTTTTAATTTTTAAGACCAAGTTTTACTAAAATATCTTCAATTTGTTCATTGCTTTCATCATCTAAATTAAAAGTAAAATTGGTAATTCCTAACTCTTTATATTTATCAATATTATCAACTAAATCTATTTTTTGAGAACTTAAAATATAAGAATTACAATTTCTATTTAATACTCTAAATTGCTCTTTTAAATCATTTTGTAAATAATATTTTTTATTATCTTTACATAAATTACATTTTTTATCTTTATTTAAAAACATCTTTAAAAAACAATGTTTTAAGACCATCAACTCCACTTTACCATAAACTAAAACATCAAAATTAGGTATTGTAGAATATTTATCTTTAAAACTATCCATGATATTTTTTATATCCTCAAAATCATTTTCAATAGACAAACTTACCTTTTTTGCCCCCAAATCAAATAATTCTTTAGCTGCAAAACTATTTATAACATTTAAATAAATATCACTATAAACTAAATTGTTTTTACTATATTTAATAATGCTACTTAAATTACTAGCCATAATATTTTCATTTTGAAAATCAGGTAAATTAAAACTTACTCTATCGGTTACATAGAAGACTTTAGGACTCTTATACTTTTTATATAAATCGTAATCAGTTATATAAATATTAACATCTTTAGCAAATAAATATTTTAATTGTTCTTCATTTCGAACTAAAAAATTATAAGAATTTGTTTTTAAGATATTAATTTTTTGATTTTTTGCTTCTTTTATAACTGGCTCATAAGTCGCTTTTGTTCTAGCAGTAATTAACTTATTAACAATCGTTCTTCTTAATTCATTCATTATTTTAACAGGAATAAATATATTATCATCACTTACAATTTCTATATCATTTAAAACAAAAGGAGTATCATTTAATTTAGAAAATCTTTCTACTAATTCTTGTTTCTTAATAGGAGCATTAATACTTTTTTCTACCATTCCTAATTGGTTTATAATTTCATGCTCTCCATCTGTAATCATTGCTTTTAAAGGTTCATTAAGTTTAGCCCTAATTTTAATATCAACCTTTACTTTTCTTTTAGGAATATCTTTTATTTTTTCTTCTAAAAGTACATCTAAAGTTTTTAAAACTTCCCCTTTTCCTTGGAAATCAACTTTGTTATCTACATAGACAATTTCCCCTTTTTTAGCCCCATTAATTAAGAGATTATTTTTATCGTATAAATAATTGACAATCATTCCTCTTTGATTAGCAAAACGAATTCCATCCCCTTGGGCAATATCATCAGTTAAATAAATTTTTATTTTATTTGAGGTTGCCTCAGCCATTCCTAAAGGATAACCCATATGATTAGGAGCTTTAATGTTCATTAACTTTGAGTTTTTTTCATTAAATAAATGACCTAAAGTGAAATCACGATTATATAGTTTTTTTAAATTTTTAATTTCTTCTTCACTAATAGTCATAGCTTCGTTATTATAATATTCATCAACTAATCTTCTAAAAAGTCTAGTAACATAGCCAACATAAGCTGGACTTTTCATGCGACCTTCGATTTTAATACTATCAATATTGCTATTAAGGATTTCTCTTAAATTAGATAAAGTATTTAATTCTTTAGGACTCAAAAGATATTTCCCTTCAGTCTCTACTTTTTTCTTATCATAATAAAGTTCATAAGGTAAACGACATATACCAGCACATAAACCCCGATTGCCACTGCGATTTTTTAAACAATAAGAAGCTAAACAACATCCGGAATAGCTAATACACAAAGCTCCATAGACAAATACTTCTTTTTCTATATCAACATCAATTTGTTTAATTTCATCTAAAGATAATTCTCGTGCTAGGACTACGCGTTTGACCCCAATTTCTTTTAAATATTTGATACCTTCTTTATTATGGTTATGAAATTGAGTTGAGGCATGAATAGGTAAATTAGGAAACATTTCTCTAACTAATTTAATCATTCCTAAATCTTGCATTAAAACTGCATCCACATTATTAAGATATAGATACTTTACATATTCAGTAAAACCCTTTACCTCATTTTCGTAAATCAAAGTGTTAATAGTTACATAAACCTTTACACCATATAAATGAGCATAGGAAATGACCTCTTTTAAATCTTCATTCGTAAAATTATCAGCATATCCTCTTGCTCCATAAAGTTTACCAGCTAGATAGATAGCATCAGCCCCATTTTCCAAAGCAGTATAAAACATTTCCTTATTTCCAGCTGGAGATAAGATTTCGACTTTTTTCATAATCATCACTAAATTAATTATAAAAAGAAAAAGAAAATAAGTAAACTTAGTTACTTATTTTTTGGCACGCTTTTTACGTTTTTTCTTTGTCGTTTTCATTTCATAATACTTTAATAATGATAATATGAAAAGTCCGCCAATGAATGTAACAGCCACAGCTATAACCTCATTTTTAATATTCCAAAATTTATCTTTAATATTTATTTGATAAGTATTATATTTTCCCTCGACATTCGTCACTAATAATTTAATCGTTTTATTTTTTTTATTTTGCTCATTACCAATGATTGTCACATCAGTGTCATTAAGATAAGGATAAGCACTAATAATTAAATTACGATTAGCATCAGCCACTATATCATAATTAAACTTATCAGGGTTAAAATGAATATTATAACCGCTTACAATTAACTCTTTTAACTTTTTATCATTATCTTGAATAACTTTCTTTTCTCTATTTACAATTACTTTATAAGTTTTAGATTCATTATTGTATTTAACATCAATTAAAATTTCATTTTTTCCTTCATTTAATTTAGTATCACCAACACTTACCTCGGCCTTTTTATTTTTAGCAAAAGCATAAACATTAATTTCATCAACTTCATTAGCTACTTTTACGCGATAACTTAATTTATCTTTTTTAAAATTAATTTGACCAACACTTAAAGATAAACTATCTAAATCTAAGGAATTATCTTCTTCAATTTCCTCATTATTTGTACTTTTAAAAATATTTATTTTGTAATCTTTTTCTTCTCCAGCCTCACTTTTTGTGCGAATAAAAGCAACATTTAAACCCTCTTGTAAATCAATTTTTCGAGGCTCATATCCATATACATAATGAGATTTATCTGACATTAAACTAGAATTGACATAAATAGATTCAACATTAGCTCCTACATTAATATTATAACTGTATTGATTAGGATTAAAATTAATCTTTTTGGCACTAGTTGAAAGACTAGCTAATCGATTTTCTGTATCTCTTTTATCTGGTTTATTAATAACGAGTTTATATGTTTTCGTAGTTTTATCTTTATTTTGAATTTCTAAATCTACATCCGTATGACCATAATTTAAATTAACTTCTCGAGGTCCAAATCCCTCTAAAAATCCTTTATCATTATCTTTTAAAGTTGCATAAACAAAAGCTTTAGGAGCATCGACAGTTGTTGAAAAATTAGTTTGATGAGATATTCTGTTGTAAGGGTTAGCATTTTTAATATGCATAATAATTCCTACTATATTTATAATTAAAGAAGCAAATAATATAGTAATAATTAAAATATAAACATTTTTATCTTTTAATTTTTTCATAAAAGCTCCTTTGATACACTCAAATTATACCATTATAAGCCTTAAAAAGTAAAGTTAAATAATATTTATATCTTCGATATCACTTATATTAATCATTTCATTATCTAAAGTTAATAAATTATTAGCAGTTTTACCAATAATCGTTTTTTTAACATTTTGATTATGCATTTTTATTAATACCTCTTTTTTATAAATATAGTTAGGAGAATTAAATATTCGATTAATCTTAGCTTCAATACTCAAATTATCATCACTACGATTTTCTGGTTTTTCTAAACTATTAAATATTTCTTGAGTATTATGAACATTTTCATCTATTTCTCCTGGGAATACATTTGGTAAATCATTTTTCATCTTTTCCACCTCTACCAATAATATATGTTATTAGTCTATAAAGTTGTATTATTTTCATTTTTGTACATAATAAAAATATGAAAACAAAAACATCAAAAAAACTTATATTATTTTTAATTCCTATTGTATTACTTATGATTATAAGTTTACTAAATCTTTATTATGCTCCTAATTTATCTTCTTTATATAAAAGTTTTTTTAAAAAACAAATTATTTGGTATTCTTTATCATTTGTTTTATTTATTAGTATTTTATTTATTAAACCCAAAATAATTTTAAAATTAAGCCCTTATATCTATTTTTTTAATGTTTTTTTACTCTTTTTAGTTTTGTTTTTAGGAACAAATGTTAATGGTTCTAAAGCTTGGTTTAATTTTGGCTTTTTTTCTTTCCAACCAAGCGAATTTATGAAATTATCTTTAATATTATATTTAACTAAGATAATTTCTAGTTCTTCTTTAAAAACAAATAAAGAACATAAAACATTACTTTTTAAAGTTATTATTATTTTTTTAATACCTTCAATTTTAACTTTTTTAGAACCAGATACTGGGGCAGTGGTGATATATTTTTTCATTACTTTAGGAATACTTCTTATTAGTAAAATTAAAAAGAAATATCTTTTATATTTAACTCTATTTTGTTTAGGAATTTTAGGAATATTTATTTTAATTTTTATTTTTCAAAAAGATTTATTTGCCCGTATTTTTGGTTCTAGTATTTTTTATCGCTTAGAAAGGCTTAAAGATTTTAAAAGTGGTGGTGGTATGCAAATTGAAAATGCTTTAACAACAATTGGAACTTCTTCATTTTTTTCAAGTCCACATAAGGCTCATAATTTGTATTTTCCAGAGGCCACTACTGATTTTATCTTTGCTTTAAATATTAATCACTTTGGTATTTTTGGAGCAATAATAGTCTTACTTTGTTATTTATATTTAGATATTATTATTTTAAAAAGCAGCATAAATGTTAAAAATGTTAGTTGTAAACTATTAACAATTGGCTTTTTAGCAATGTTTTTGTATCAACAAATCCAAAATATCTTTATGAATATTGGTTTACTCCCTATCGTGGGAATCCCTCTGCCTTTTCTATCTTATGGGGGAAGTAGTTTAATTTTGTTCTTTATTAGTATTGCTCTAATCATTAAATTAAGTTTAGAAAAAGAAAAATACTCATATAGAGTATTTTATCGATAATATGGATAGTATCCGGGATTATAATAACCATAATTACTATAATAGCCATATCCTCCTGGACGAGGACCGTAGTTAGGTGGTTGGTTGACATATACAGGTCTAGGTCTAGTTAAACCAACAGCAGCTCCACCAGTTACAGCTCCTACTAAAAATGGAAAAATAAATTGTCTATCACCATTATTTTGAGGATAATAGTATGGTACCATATTAACACTTTGATTTGGATACATTTTTACTACTCCCTTCATTTTATTTTATGATGGGAAAACAATTAAGTGATTATTGGACGACAAACGGTTTGTCCTTCGTTCCTTCTCCTGTCATTTTAACATTCGCTTTTAAATTTATAACAGGTCTCACATGTCCAGCTGCATAATGATGAAATGATATATATGATGCTAAAATAGAACCAGGCCAAGAAGTATCATATTCAGATATATATAAATCAGGCGCATTATAAGGAGACATTGTCCACCACATGTCACTTAATATATATAAGAAATAATTTGTATTTGCATAAATACCTCCACTATAACTAATCTCGTCTATATTTAATAATCCAATTTTTAATTTATACATTCCTCCATATAATTTTAAACTTCCATCTTCTTCGGTCGGATTTGGACATCTTAAACTTGGTTGATATTCAAGCCATACTCTTTTGTACCCACCAAAATAAAAATATGTCTTACTTTCATCTCTATATTCTCCAAATGATACATCATTACAATATCTACTTGTTTCTATCTTATCGTCTATATCACTTAAATTTTTTTCGTACCACTCTTCTAAATATGTTTTCATTGTACTTGCTGTTCCTTCTTCTTTGGTACATGGGTTATCTTTTGTACAGGGATGAGTATTATTTCTTGTATATCCTGAATATTCCACAGCAGTCCTATTACTATTATATTCTTTCTGACCTATTGATTCTTCATTTATTAATCTTACAGAACCATCTCCATTTATTCGTACTATTCTCCATATTATTGGGTCTCCTGCTTTTATTATCTTTTCTTCTATACTATTTTGACATTCTTCTAATGTTTTATATGTTCCTTTTTTATACTCTTCATTACAATAATTTAGTGCACCACTTTTATTACTATATATTGCTTTTAATTGATTTTTTACTACATAAAATTTAATATCTTCTTTATAGGTCCCTAATTTAACGTAATTGTTTTTTATATCTCCTCTAAAGTAATAACTATCTCCATCATCATCTTCGGTTTTGTATAATCCACTTCCTGTATTTGTTCCACTTAATGGTGGTTCTCCTTTGGAAAAGTCTGGCTCTTTTTCTATTACTACATATCTTTGATTAAATATATATTTTACTTCTACTAGTTTTACTTGACATTTGGTATCTTTTGTTT
>CANPXJ010000064.1 GCA_947585915.1 uncultured Bacilli bacterium
TCAGACTGTTGACAAAAGAAATTTCGTTAATAGTCTTTTTATTTTGAAAAAAATATATTATAATAAAAATGTAAGGCTGCTTATTGTACCTAAAATTAAGCTTACTAGCCTTACTTTTTTATTGGGAAAATGATATAATATAAATATAGGTGCGATAAGGAGTAAGTGATAAATATGTCAATGACCAGACAAAATTATAAAAAAGATTGTATAATATTAAGTACATTAGAAGAATTAGTACCAAAAGAACATTTGGTTAGAAAACTAGACAACTGTATAGATTTCACATTTATAGAAGAATTAGTAAAAGATTTATATAGTGAGATAGGAAAACCAAGTATTCCTCCAATGGTACTTTTTAAATTAATATTTATAAATATAATATTTGGAATAAATAGTATGAGAAGGACATGTGAAGAATGTAAAGTAAATATTGCATATAGATGGTTTTTGGGATTAAGTATGTATGATAATATACCAAATTATTCAACATGGAGTAAAAATTATATCAGAAGATATAAAGATAGTGAAGTATTTAACGAAATATTTGATAAAATATTAAACCAAGCGATAGAATATAAATTTATAGATATGGAAAGTGTATTTGGAGATAGTACACATCAAAAAGCAAATGCGAATAAAAATAAACATAAAGATGTAGAAGTAGAAATAGTGAAAAAAGTATATGAAGATAAAATGTTAGAAGAAATAAATGAAGATAGAATAACACATGGGAAGAAACCACTTAAAAATATAGAAAGAACAGAAATAATGTTTAATGAAGAAACGGGAGAAGTAATAGAGAATGTTAAAACTAAGCATATAAAAGAAAGTTTAACAGATCCAGAAAGTGGATGTTTCCATAAGGGAGAAAAAGAAAAATGTTTTGCATATTCGCATCATATATTTACAGATAAAAATGGATTTGTAATATCAAAAACAACAATACCAGGAAATATACATGATAGTGTTTCATTTTTTGAAGCATATGCAGTATTGAATAGTAAATATAAAGATAAAATAAAAAATGTATGTTTAGATGCAGCATATACAACTCCACCAATATGTCGAGAAATAATATTAAATAATCATACACCCTTAATGCCATATAAAAGACCTATGACAGGTAAAGGATTATTTAAAAAATATGAATATGTATATGATAAATATTATGATTGTTATATATGTCCAAATAATGAAACACTAGAGTATAGTACAATAGATAAAAATGGTTATAAATTGTATAAATCAAATTCGGAAAAATGTAAAAATTGTCCTTTAAAAGAACAATGTACTAAAAGTAAAAATTGTCAAAAAATAATTACAAGACATATATGGGAAGAATACAAAGAAGAAATGAATGAAAATAGATATACAAAAAATTGGCAGGATAATTATCCATTAAGAAAAGAGACAGTAGAAAGAACATTTGGAGATTGTAAAGAACAAATGGGACTTAGATATACAAGATATAGAGGATTACAAAAAAATGACCAGTATTCAACCTTAATTTTTGCATGTCATAATTTAAAGAAAATGGCAAATTGGAAATGGAAAAAAGATAAAAAACATCTCAACTTAAGTGTTATTTTCAAAAAAATTACTAATATTATAAAAATTTTCAAACAAAAAGCGATATGTTTATTTTAAACATACCACTTTGTCAACAAACTGAAGCAATAATTTTTCATTATTGCTTATTATTCTTATTATATTTTATAAACTTTATTAGATTTTCTAGTATATAGATATACACCTAATATAGCAACAAGTCCTCCACCAATAGCAATATATGGTATTACACTTCCAGTATCAGGAGTATTTGGAACATCTGATGGATTAGTTGGAGTTGTTGGAGTTCCATTACAACTTGCTTCATATTCTTGAGCACTTACATTATTACCATCTTTATCAAAGTAATTGCCACCAAATTCAACACAAGATAATCCTTGAGGGCTATAATCTAGTTCGCATTCTTTTTTATCAGGATCAACAATATTAGCAACTACTGTTATAGCTTCAGTACTACCACTTAAAGTTACTCCATCTTTTAATTTTAATAAATAAGCAACTCCATTCGCAGTTTCTTCTTTATTGACTAATTCAAAATTAGTACCAACCATTTCACCAGTAATTTCAACATTATTAGTTTCAATCATTGTTATGTAAACAAAGCCACCTATTGTTTTACTAACACTAAACTTTTTATTAATGTAGTAACCTCCACCATCTTTGGCAATCCATTCACTTTGTTCAGGACTAACATCATAATAAGTATCGGCTTTAGCACTTATAGGCATAAGCCCTACCATAATTGCAATTAAACTAAGCATCACTATAAATTTTTTCATTTAAATAACCTCTCTTACCTTACTATTATGACCTAATTATAACATAAAAATGTAAAAAATAAATATTTTTTTGGAAAATATTTAAAAAAATGTAAAGATATGTTATTATAGTATTGGTGGCAAGTGTGAAAAAGATATTAATTAGCATTAAAGATAAGACAATTATATTTTCTTATAAAACAAGTAATAGTTCGATAAATAATGATTTAATTAATACTAATATCATTAGTAATAACGAACTAATTTTTAGTGATGTCTATATAAGTGAAAATACTAAAATTATATCTTCTTTTATAAAAGAACTTGTTTTACAGTATAATATTGATAATTTAATTATTTCTAAAACTGAGATAGCATTAATAATTTTACCTTTACTTAACAAAGTTCCAGCTTTAAACAATATATATTTTAAAGAAGATGAACCATTAAGTTATACTATATGTGAAATATTAATTAATCTTAAAAATATTAAAAGTATTAATTGTTATACTATTCAACCTTTTATGATAGAATTATTAGATAAAAATAATATTACTTGTGAAACTCGTAGTGAGATATTATATATGAGTAATTTTATGGAAATAAATAACTTGGTACGTTACTCTAATATATATTATAAAAGTAATATTAGAATACCTACCCCACTTAATTTGGAAGATTTAAAAGATTTTGAAAATTTTTGTAAAATAAATAAATATTTAAAAGTAATTCATTTAGGGAAATTAATTAAAAGTGAAATTAGTAATATTATTAAAGTATTAGTAAAACAAAATCGTTATAATATTAAAATTATTATTCATGAAAATATTAATGATGAAAAAATAATTAATTATTTAAAAGATTTAAATAAGATAAGTAAAAGAAAATATCATATTATTTTATCTCTTGATTATTCTAAAGAGTATTTAGATAAAAATATTTTTAAACAAACTATTATAAATACTTTAAAAGTATGTGGATTAATAATATCTAGTTTAGTTATTTTAGTAGTAACATATATTGGTATTTCTAATTATGTAGCTTTAAAACAAGTTACTAAAATAAAAAATGATTTAGCTAAAGTAGTAGAAAATATTGATCCAACTGATTTAATAAATGAAAAAAATAAAGAGAATATTAAACAAGCTGAAGATAATGAAAAAAATGATGTTAAACCTTCTTTAGATGAACCAGTGCCTAATAAACCTGATAATGTTAAATTAATAACTAATGCGAAACTTGCAGCCCTTTTATCTGTTAATGAAGAAGTTGTTGGAGAACTTAAGGTAAATAATACAAATATTGATTATCCGGTAGTTCAAACTAAAGATAATGATTATTATTTAAGTCATAATATAAATAAAGATAAAAATGCAAATGGTTGGATTTTTATGGATTATCGTAATAATTCGATGAATTTAGATAAAAATAATATTATTTATGGACATAATATGTATTATAGTGGAGTAATGTTTGGAACTTTACATAAAACTGCGAATAAAGATTGGTATACTAATCCTGAAAATCAAATAATTACTTTTAATACTTTATATGAAAATATGGAATTTAAAATATTTTCGATATATAGAGTTCCAAAAACTAATGATTATATTAGAGTATTCTTTGAAGATGATAATGATTTTTTAGATTTTATTGATTTAATTAAAAATAGAAGTATTTATGATTTTAATGTTCCAATAAATGCTGATGATAAAATATTAACTTTATCTACATGTTCTAATAATGGAACTAAAAGATTAGTAATTCATGCTGTATTAACGACTAAAGATTAGTCGTTTTTTTGGGCTTTTAAATAATTTATTTTAATTCCTAAATTATTAAATTTAGTTTCATATTCCGTTAATATATTGGGAATATCACTATTATTTAAATCTAAGTTTACTTCTTCAAATTTATAACCATAATTACTTAATGATACTATAGAACTAGCAAATAACCCTATATTATCAGTTTTCATTTCAATAACTTTTTCATTTTTAAATACTTCATCATATATTTTTAAAAATATTTCACTAGTAAGTCTTCTTTTAGCTTGTCTTTTTTTAGGCCAAGGATCAGAAAAATTAAGATATATTTTAGATATTTCTTTAGAAAATACTTTATTTAAATCTAAAGCATCAAGATTTATAATTCTTAAATTATCAAGCATTTTAGGATGTTTTTTTATGGCTCTTGCTAAAACACCAGTATATTTTTCAATACCAATAAAATTAATATTAGAATATTTTTCGGCCATATTATAAATAAAATCCCCTTTTCCCATGCCTATTTCTAAATAAATAGGATTATCATTATTAAATACTTTAGCCCAATTTTCTTTATTTTTATAAGCATCTTTAATTAAATAATCACAAGTTGCTACTAAGGTATCTTTATCTTTTAAATTTCTAAGCCTCATTTGAACATCACTTCTTTCTAAAAATAACATATAATAAATTGAAAAGGAGGAGAAAAAATGAAAAAGGATCGTAATGCATTTTTTCAAGAATCATCTTATATTAATCAAAATGGAATACCCAACATGAATCCCCAATTTGCAACTCAAAGTTACGCTAATCAAGGTTTTTATAGTGGTTTAGTTAATAATCCTATGCCTAATATTAATTATCAAAATAATTTAAATGATTATGCTTCTGATATTGAGTCGCGTTTATCTAAAATTGAAAGGCAAATAAATCGTTTAGATATGCGTTTAAATAAATTAGAATCTAATAGTTTTTATTCAACTGACGATTTAGATAATACCACAAATGTTTATATGGTCTAATTAGACCTTTTTTTATTTTTTAAAAATTTATTTTTTAATTTTAATAAAAAGTCATTTCCTAATAATTCATTTATAAGGCCCATTTTATATGAAACAAGAAAATATATTAGAGCCCCAATTAGAGATATTATAGCAATATATAATACAGTATACATTTTACTATCATAGTTAACTGGTAATAATAGTTTTAAAATTATAACTATTATAATCATTAATATTAAAGGTACTAAAACTTTTTTTAAGGTTTTAAATATTTCTTTATATTTAAAATTATATTCTTTCTTTAAGAAATGCATTGCTAATATTAATGTAAAACCAAAGCCAATTATACTTGCTATAGTGGCACCAAAATAAGCAGGAATATGAATTAAATTCATTAAAAGCATTAAAGGAACATCAAGAATAGCGTTCATAAGTATTCCGGTTATAGCGCAAATATAAACTATTTTAAATTTATTCATACTTTGTAAAGTATAGTTAGATACGGTATATAAATTACTAAATAAGGGAGCAAATATAGTTATGGCTAAAATACTTGAACCAATATTTAAGAAATTGCCACCATAAAATACAGACCATATAGATGTACTTAATAATGAAATTCCTATACACATTGGTAAACCTACAAATAAAATTATTTCGATGGCTTTATTAAATTTATTATTTACATCATTATATTTTTTTAAAGTATAACTTTCTACCATGGCGGGAACTAAACTTGCAGATAAACCTAAACCAACAGAGGTTATAATTATACTTATTTTAGAAGCCCAGGTACTAATACCGGTCGCAATAAATTCTACTTCTAAAGCATCAAATCCTAAGAAATTCATGGTTCTTAAAATTAGAATCATATCTACATTATTATATATAGAAAAAGCTAAACTAATTATAATTGTAGGTAAAGCATAGATAATAATCTTTTTAATTATTTCTTTATTACTTACTTGATCTTTTTGGGTAAATTTATCTGTTAAGTGTAATTCTTTTTTATTTTTTCGAAGTTTACTATAGACATAAAGTAATGCACATCCTCCCCCAATAAAAGCACCAAATACGGCAATACCTATAGCTGTAGTTAATTTTAAATGGAAAATATTTAAGGCTAGATAACTACCTAATAAAATAACAAATACTCTTGCAAGTTGTTCTATAACTTGAGATACACTTGAAACATAAATTATATTATGTCCTTGGAAAAATCCTCTAGTTACACTTAAAAAAGGAAATATTAAAATAGCAAATGATACACATCTAATAACAAAAGTAACATCCTCAATAGTATTGCCTCCACTTAAATTACCAATTATTAATACTGCGATTTGCTTAGCAAAAACAAACATGATAATAAAAGCTATAATGGCTATAAATGTTAAAATCTTTTTACCTAATTGATACGCTCTAATCTTGGCTTCTTGTTTATTTAAAGTATTATATTCATTAACAAGTTTTCCAACTGCATTTGGTATACCAGCAGTAGATATTTCTAAAAATAAACCATATATATTATAAGCATAAGCATATAATGCCGCCCCTTTTACACCTACTGTAGCATAAAATGGTATAACATATAACATACCAATTATTTTGACTAAAAAAATTGCAAATGTGGCAATAATAGTTCCTTCAATAAATGAATTTTTTTTCATACGTCACCTCAAAAATATTTTACATATATATAATCATTGCTGAAAAACAATATATTTGTTCATCTCCCATGGTCATTATGGCAGTTTCAAATTTAATATCAATAACTTCTCCTTCTAAAGTACTTAAAAATGAATTAATCTTCCCTTCTAAATCTTTTTCATGAGATTCATCAAATATTTTAACTTTCATATTTATCACCAGGAAAATATTATCATATTTTTTATTATTTTATTGTCGAATTAAATAACTTTTTAAATTCTTCTATTACTTCTAATTTATTTTCTTTTCGATTATCCCCTTTTAATTTTTTATAAACATGATAATATTTATCTTCTTGTTTGTTATAAATACATATATCTACACTTTTTTCTTCATTTAAATTACTAGTAAGTCTTCCGGTTATACCAACACCTAACATACTATTTGCAAATTTAGCAATATTATATGCCATTTCTTTGGCAACTTCTTCACTGTAAACTGTATACTTATCTATTGTCGCTTTATTTACACCCATTTTAATTTTATATTCACTACTATAGGTAACAGCACTAAATTTTAAAATGGTACTAGCATCCGGAATATCCGTGATTAAACTAGCTAAAAGTCCACCTGTACAAGATTCCATGGTGGCAATAGTTATCTTATTAGTAATTAAATATTTAACAATTTCTTCTAAATTCATGAAAATCACTCTCTTTAAATTTTATCATAAATAAGCTTTAAAGTACAGATTTCATTTACAGGAAATGTAAATAACTAAAGAAGATATTTCAAAGTTTATGAATTAGATACTACTAATAAACAAAAAAATTATATTATAAAAGAATAAAAAAACTTTTTTTCATGGTGTATTGATGAAACGTATCTTTTAGAAAATTCATTACGCAAAAATACAGAAATATAAAGTTAATAAACCAGAAATGATTTATTGGTTTCCATCTCAATTAAAAAATTTTTAATTTATAATATATGACAATACATTTGATAATTAAAGTGAGAGTAATTTTTAAAGTAATTCATGAAAAAACCCCGAAAATACGGGGCTTATAATCAATAAATGGTGGCTCGCGAGGGATTCGAACCCTCGACCCTTTGATTAAAAGTCAAATGCTCTACCTACTGAGCTAGCGAACCAAGATGGCTGCCTCGGCTGGATTCGGACCAGCGGAATGTCAGAGTCAAAGTCTGATGCCTTACCACTTGGCTACGAGGCA
>CANPXJ010000065.1 GCA_947585915.1 uncultured Bacilli bacterium
ACTTCATACATATTATTTGGATCATTTATTCCTTCTTCATCTGTTATTGGATAAGCATTATTTAATGTTATTCCACTTGTTTCACTTAATTTAGTTATATTTAAACAATTAAAATTATTTGTATTATCTTTTCCTATATATTCTTTATTCCAATATCCATATGTTATTCCACTTATTATTACTATTACTACTATTAATATTATTGCTATTATTTTCTTTTTATTTTTTAATCCCACATTAATCACCTTATTTGTTTTTCTACTCCAATTATACCCCCCCCCTTTAAAACTAAATGTCAATATTTTGGGATTAAAAAAACATTGATTATTAGTCAATGTTTTCAATTGTTTTTAAGCATCAAGTTTTTTTACTGATAATGTTACAGTATTAAATGTAACACTTGGATTACTGCTATTGCCTAAAGCTACTAAAGTCAAAGTATCTCCAGCATTTAAATTTACAATTGTACTGCCATTTATATTTTCACTTTGACTAGTTCCTAAATAGGATGATTGAACAGTACCAGGAATATTACTTCCACCTTCTTGAACTGATAAGGTTACTTCTCCAGCAGTAGCTGTTGTAGCTGAAGCACTATACTCAATTGCATATGTTCCAGTTTCGCCTACTGTAACAGTGTTTGTTCCATAAGTTACATTTAAACTTGGCATTTGAGATTCAACAGGAACAGTAACTACAGTAGTTTCATTAAGAGTCACAGGATCTGGTGTAGTGTCATATAAACCACCATATGCATTTAGACCATTAGCTGGGCCTGTTGGACCAGTTGGACCTTCAACACCTTGTGGTCCTGCTTCACCTTGTAACCCTGTTGCTCCGGTAGCTCCTGTTGCTCCAGTTGGACCAATTGGACCTTGAATTCCTTGTGGACCGGTTGGACCAATAGCTCCTACTAAACCTTGAATACCTTGTGCTCCGGTTGGGCCAGTTGGGCCGGTTGGACCAGTTGGGCCAGTAACACCTTGTGGACCTTGTGGGCCTTGTGGACCAGCTACACCTTGAGGGCCAGCAGCACCAGTAGAACCTACAGGTCCTTGAATACCTTGTAAACCTTGAACTCCTTGAGGACCGGTTGGACCAAATGGACCGGTTGGGCCAGTTGGGCCAGTGGGACCGGTTGGACCGTTTACAGGACCAGTAGAACCAGTGGGACCAGTTGGTGTACAACAATTACGGTTATAAATTAAACCACTATTCATTTTTTATTTCCTCCGTTCTATAATACTTTATGATAAAAGATATAATTTAGTTAATAAAAAAATCTAGAATTTATCTAGTTGTTTTAACTTTACATAATATTAATTGCATCATAAGTTATAACAAAGGAATTAATTTTCCTTTTAAGTACACTATCCATAATCATATTATTCCTACCTTTTTAAAATCCTTTATACTTTATTTTATGATATTTAACTTTTTTTGTTAAATATCATTTTTTTTAGGCCCACTCACCATTTATTTATTGGAATAACATAAATAAGGAGGTTAATAAAGTGGTAAATTTTATAGATAATATTAATCCTACCTTAGCAGCATTTATCTCTACCCTCTTTACTTATGGAGTTACGGTATTAGGGGCAGCTCTCGTTTTTTTCTTTAAAAAAATCAATAAAAATTTTATGGATGCTATGCTTGGCTTTGCTGCGGGAGTTATGGTCTCAGCTTCTTTTTTCTCTTTACTTGCCCCCGCTATAGAAATGGCTAAAAATTTAAATATGACAACTTGGTTAGTCGCTTTTTTAGGGTTTTTTAGTGGTGGTGTTTTACTTTTTATTGGTGATAAGATATATGAATATTTTATGAGTAAAAAAGGAAATGTTAAAAATAAAAATAATAGTTTAAAAAGATGTTTAATGCTTGTTTCCTCTATTTCTTTACATAACATTCCTGAAGGTATGGCAGTTGGAGTGGCTTTTGGTTCACTTGCTTATCATTTAAATGGAGCCACCCCTTTAGCTGCTATTTTACTCGCTATTGGTATTGGCATTCAAAATTTTCCAGAAGGTACAGCTGTTAGTGTACCTTTAAGAAGAGAAGGTTTTTCACGCAGACGAGCATTTTTCTGGGGACAATTTAGTGGTATTGTTGAACCAATATCAGGTGTAATAGGGGCACTTTTAGTTTTAAAGGTTCAAGTTATCCTACCCTTTTTACTAGCCTTTGCCGCGGGAGCAATGATTTATGTTGTCGTCCAAGAATTAATTCCTGAAAGTCAAACTAATGAAAAAAAAGACCTTATGGCCTTATTTACCTTAATAGGGTTTTCTGTTATGATGATTTTAGATGTTGCTTTAGGTTAAAAATCTCAAATTGAGATTTTTTTGTATGCTTCTTTAATTATATTAATTGATTTTTCTAAATTTTCATTTTCTTCTTTACTTAAATTTAATTTTGGCAATCTTTCAATTTGTTTTTCCTTTAAAACACACGGAAAGCCATAAAATATATCATTATCCTTATCGTAACAAGATAAGACTATTTTTTCTTCTTTACCACATATAATAATTCTTACTATTTGAGAAATAGCTACGCCAATGGCTGATGAGGAGTAACCTTTTAAATTAAGAAGTTCATACCCGGCATTTTTAACTTTATCTTTAATAAAATTAAGATCTTCTAAAGATAAAATATCTTTAATATTTTTACCTTTAACTTTAATACTTGTCCATGGTATAGCTAGACTATCACCATGCTCTCCTAAAACATACGCTTCTATATCTTGATACGAAACATTAACCCTATTTTTAATTTCCCATTTTAAACGATTTGTATCTAAAAAAGTGCCTGTTCCTATAACTTTAAATTTGTCATTAATTTTTTTATGAATAAATGTTGTTAAAACATCTAAAGGATTAGAAGCATTTATTAATATTCCTTTAAAATCAGTTTTTAAAATATTATCAACTATATCATTTATAATAATGGCATTCTTATTAAGTAAATCTAAACGCGTTTGGCCCTGCTCTTGTCTAGCTCCTGCACATAAAACAATAATATCGGCATTAGAACAATCATCATATGTTCCATATTCAATCTTAATATTGGCATCTAAAAAAGGCAAAGAGTGGTTAAAATCAATTATTTCCCCTTTTGCTTTCTTTTCATTAGCATCAATAATGGCAATTTCAATATTATTTATCTTTTGATTAAGCAAACTAAAAACAAAACTTACTCCTACACTGCCACAACCAATTAAAACAATTTTTTTCACATATCTCACCTATTTTAATTATGTTACATTTTTTTCATTTTATAATTTTCTTCTAAATCATTCTTGATTAATTCATTAAAATAATCAATTAAGTCATGTTCAAAAAAATCTTCAAAATGCTGATATTCTAAATAATGGTCAAACATATATTTTGTGAGTTTTTGTAAATGAATGAATCCATGTGATTTTATAAAATCAGATATTTCTAGATTATTGGTATAATCATAAGAAAATATTCTAGCCATGGCTCTTACAAAATATTCGTATAACAAGACTCTACTATTGTTATAACACTCTGGTAAACCTTTTTCGCTCGCTTGGTTTAAAAAGAAATTTAAATTTTCAAATTTATTATAATTTTTATCTACTAAAGAATTAATATAATTATGACTATATTCATGAAACATGCTTTCTATGGTCCAATCATCAAAGGAAATAAATTTTTTCTTTTCCTCATTATATTCAACTCCTCGAATACAATATAAATTATCATAATTATCTTGAGCACTAAAACCACCATTAATTAAAACGGAAATAACATAATTATAACTATTTTTCTTTTTTCCAAAATAATCAATCATCTTTTCAATATTAATATTTGGGAATAATTTAACATCATTTTCTAATAATTCCTTATAAAAGTCTTTATATTTTAACACAAAAGAAGAAAAGTCAACTTGCCTAAATAATTTTTTTGCAAGATAAGCAAATTCTTCTAAAGTTCCATAAGAAAAACTATTTTTTAAAGTAGGAGTTATTTTATCTTGAACTAAATTAAAATTTTCATCAAATAATAAAGCTATTTTAGAAGGCAAATCACAAGTTTCCCAAGCATATTTAAGATAATTACTTAATTCTTCCTCTTTATTTATATCGATTAGTTTTTCTAAATCATTTAAATATTTAATATTAGGAGTTTCTATCCAATCAAAATCAGCTACAATTTCAGCATTATTTAAATTAGCTTTTTTATAAAGACTATGTAAAGCAAAAATAAATTCCATTTGAATATTTACCATTACATTTAAGTTCCCTAGTTTTTGTAAAATCATACTATCACCAATTTTATAATAAAAAAATTTTTAAAATATAGCAAATATTTTGACATTTTATTAACGCTTTTATTATTATTTTTATTTATTTATGTTAAAATTAGATTGAAGGTAGGTAGTTGGTAGTAATGAAGAATATTGATGATTTAAAATTAATTGTTTTAGACAATTGTAAAGAATTTGGGGAGAAAGTTGATAAACATTTACAAAAAATAAGAAAAAGTAAAACTAGTTATATAGTTCCTGTTAATATAACAAGATTTAATAATGGTGAGGCCAAAGCCTGTATAAAAAATAGTATTAGAGGAAAAGATGTTTATATTATAAGTGATATTGGCAATTATAGTTGTACTTATAAAATGTTTGATTTTACCAATCATTATAGTCCTGATGACCATTATCAAGATATTAAAAGAATTATCTTATCGACAATGGGTCATGGAAAAAGTATAAATGTTGTCATGCCCTTAATGTATGAAGCTAGACAGCATCGTCGAAAATCTCGTGAATCTTTAGATTGTGCCCAAGCTTTAAAAGAATTAGAAGGACTGGGAATTAAAGGTATTATTACTTTTGATGTTCATGACCCGAATATTCAAAATGCTATTCCTAACCTACCATGTGATAATTTTTACACAACTAATGACATGTTAAGAGAATTTTTAGAAAATGAAGAAATTAACAAAGATGAATTACTCGTTATATCCCCAGATATGGGTGCAATGGAACGGGCTAGATATTTAGCCGAAATTTTAAAAGTTGATGTTGGCATGTTTTACAAACGACGTGATTTATCTCGCATTGTTGATGGTAAAAATCCAGTTGTTGCTCATGAATATTTAGGAAAAAATGTCAAAGATAAAGATATTATAATTGTTGATGATATGTTAGCAAGTGGCGGCTCTTTACTTGAGGTTGCCAGAGAATTAAAACATAAAAAAGCTCGTAAAATTTATTGTTTTACCACTTATACCCTATTTACTAGAGGTCATGAAATCTTTGATAGCGCTTATAATAAAGGATTAATTGATAAAATTTATACCTCAAATTTATCTTATATTCCTGATGTTATCCAAGAAAAACCATGGATTCACATTGTTGATTGTTCTATGTATTTAGCTAGTATAATAGATACTTTAAATAAAGATGAATCAATTACTGATTTAATGAAGTATACATCAGCTCGTTATAATTTTTATAAAGAAATTGATGATTAGAATGCACAAACGCATTCTTTTTTTATTCATAAAATATTTTAGGAGGTAGATACTATTAAAAAAGAAATTGATAATTTTTTTCTTATAGTTTTTATACTCTATTTAATTTTAACTTTTTTCTTTTCATTAATTGGTTATTTAATTGGTTTATATATAAATAAAATTATAAATTGTACAGTATGTGGTTTTTTTGTCGGTGTAAGCATTGCTATGATTTTTCATTACATATTACTTAAAATAAAGAAAAAATATAATTAGTGGTGTTAAAATCACTAATTTTTTTGTATAATTGAAATGAAGGAGGAAGTATGAAGAAGTATTTTAGTGAATTTTTAGGAACAGCAATACTTGTAATTTTTGGTTGTGGAACTGCAGCCATTGCGGGTTCTTATGTAGGTACTCTAGGAATAGCAATTGCTTTTGGTCTTGGTTTAATTATCGCGGCAACTTTGGTTGGTAATATTTCTGGAGCTCATATCAATCCAGCAGTATCTCTAGCCTTTTTACTTCAAAAGAAATTATCTTTAAAGGATTTTATAGGCTACGTTATTGCTCAAATATTAGGAGCAATTTGTGGAGCATTTTTAGTAATGTGGATTATTACTAGTGCTAATATTGGTAGTATTGAAAGTGTCGGATTAGGAACAAATGGTTTTGAAAAACTATCAAGTGTAAATCTTTCTTTAGGAGGAGCATTCTTAGTTGAAACTGTATTAACATTTGTTTTTGTTCTTACCGTAATTAAAGCAACAAGCGATAAGGAAAAAGCTAGTACTAGCGTTTTATTAATAGGCCTTGCTTTAACTTTAGTTCATATTATTGGTATTCCTTTAACAGGAACATCAGTTAATCCCGCAAGAAGTCTAGGACCTGCTATTTTAATGGGAGGTAAGGCTTTAAAGCAAGTATGGTTATTTATTGTAGCACCTTTACTTGGCTCAGTTATTGCTGTAATTGTAAACAATTATTTATTAAATGAAAAAAAAGAAAATTAATTCTTTTTTTTTATTCTTAATTTACTACAAAAGGACTTTGTTCACTCCCATTTCCAGTTACCTGAACATCAGCTTTTAAATTGATTACTGGGACAACGGCGTGCACATAGAGAGTACCTTCATTGATGATAGCATCATATCTGCCTGTGTAGAAACCAGCATAATCACTAGAATAGTGTGGCGACATGCTCCACCACAAGTAATCATGATAAAGATAGTTAGTTTCCTCTGCATATGGTTGATTATTCCATGATGAACCTGCCATATTTAACTCATCTGCTGTTATTAAACCTATTTTCGTTTTATATATTCCTCCATATGGTCTTGTATTATTACTACTATCTACTGGGTCTGGGCACTTTAAACTTGGTACATTTTTTGTTACTACTCGGTCTTGTGCTCCGTAATACACCCTTGAAGTACTATTAGAATTATACTCGTACCCTGGACTTGATGTATCATTACAGAAATATCCTTGGGCTATTTTTTCATTTACATCTTTTAAATTGTTTTTATACCATGTTTCTAATGCTGTCTTTATATCACTATTAGTTCCACCAAATTTTTCATTGGAAAACTCGCTGTTATTATACGTTACCTCACATGGGTTAGCCTTTGTGCATTGATGTATTGTATTACTCATTGTAAATCCTACTTTTTCATGTTGGGGTGTTAAAGAATCATATGAATAATTATTGAACATTGAATCAGTATCTATTTTCTCATTTGAAATAAGTCTTATTGTTCCATCTCCATTTATTCGTACTATTCTCCATATTAAATCGTATTCTTCTTGACTTTCATCAGTTGTTCCTCTCCCAAACTTTACATAATTGTTTTCTACTGCTCCTCTAAAATAGTAACTTTCCCCTTGATCATCTTCTGTCTTGTATAGTCCACTTAATTTCTTTGCTTCTTCTTCACTTGTATTTGCATTAGGAAATCCTGCTTTAAAGTCTGGCTCTTCTTCTATTACTTTATTGTTGGCTAAGATCTTTCCTCCTAAGGTGTTCTCTCCATTTATTCCTTCTATTGTTATTTTACTTATAAATTTTT
>CANPXJ010000066.1 GCA_947585915.1 uncultured Bacilli bacterium
AACTTAATAAAATAAAAATTAAAACATATATTATTATTTTTATAAATTTAGAGTAAAATGTAGATTGATTATAAATACCTTTATTTTGATTTATACAGTCTTTAATATCTTCATTTTTTCGTACTTTTGATACTGTATCGCAATAACTATCTATTTCTTCATAGGATTTAATTGCATTCGTTAATTCTTCTTTTGTATTTTTATCAAATCCAATAAAATAATTTGAGCCAATTATAACTAGAGGAGTTTTATTGCTTTTGATAGACAATGCTTTTTTAATTTTATCATAAAGCCCATTATTATCATCTATATTAATATATTCAATATCCATAAAACTTTCTTTTCTATATTCTTCTAGCCAGTCTTTTTCTTTTTCACAATCTTTACAATCATTTTTTAAAAAGACATTCACTTTTACACTATAAGAAGAATTTGTTACAACAGCATTTGATTTAATAGGAAAACATAAAAACATTAGAAGAAAAAACATAAATAATAGTTTTTTCATATTTTCCTCCTCATTTAGTTAGATAAAGGTGTGGTAATAAAAATCACACCTTTACACTATTTTTTAAGGTTGCATTACTACAGATGGATTTCCAATTTTTAATGTAATTTCTTTATCAATTACAGTATCATCTGTAGCAGTTTTTTCTTCACTATCTTCGTAAGTAACTGCCTTTTTTTCTGCTTGTGCTTTTTCATTTAATTTAGACCACATTTCAGCAAAATCTTCGTCAATAGCTTTTAATTGACCTATTGTCATACCACCTTTTTCTTCATTATCTTTAAATTTATAAGTATAATAAATTTTTTCTTCTGATACACCATCAATAGTATTACCAGCAACTTTGATTTTTTTACTATCTTCCCTTTGAGCAAAGTTTGCAAAATGCCATCCTCTTGTGCCAGCAATTTCTTTTGCTATGTCTGTTAAAATCTCACTATAATAAGTACCTGTTTTAAAATCATTAGTCGTTCTTCTTACTTTACCATAACCTACAAAGTAATATTCTGCACCATCTATAGTAATTTTTTCTGTACCATAATATGTCTTAAATGAACCAATAGTTTGACCCTCTTCATAAAGTCTATTTGCCCACATTGAATCACCAGCACCCATAAATGATACAAATTTATAATTCTTAATATTCGAAGATTTTAAATAATAGTAAGTATCGTTTGTTAATGTGTATTCATCATCCCAACTTTTTGATTTACATGAAGCCATAATTGTATCATCGTCTTTACCATAATTATCTTCATCTTTACACCATTTTTTATCACGATGTAATTTAACATTAATATATTTTGGATCATTTTTCGTTGCACTATCTATATCAACTTTTGCATTTTTCTTGTTTGCATCTTCTACTAGAACAGTAGGAATATCATGAGTTTCGCTTTCAAATGTTACCTCTTTAGCATTTAAATTTCCTTTTTTAACATTAATTCCTGCTTTGTCAATCTTTGTTAATTTTAATCCAGTTGTAGTTAAGTTTGCTCCATCACCATCAACAACAATAGCTTCTTTAGTATCTGATAATTCAATATTATCAATTGTTACACCTGAAGCAGAAACTTTAAATATTGATTCAACTGAATCTTTACTATCTTTTTTTACAGTTATTTTATAACTGCCTTCAGTATCTTTCTTTCCACCATTAATTGTTACTGATCTATTAACATCATATTGTTTTTGTACATCAAAATCAGCCCCAAGATAAATATGTGATATTTTTTCATTTTGTAAAGCTTTTTCTAATTCAGATTCATTAGTCACAGTAATTGCTTCTGTTTCAAAATTAAATGTATAAGTTTTATTATCATCATCTACTAATGTAACATTTTCATCACTATCGCCAATTTCTAATGTAAATGATTTTTTATCTAATGCCATTTTACTTAATGTCATAGTTGATTCAGCATCTGATAATACATCTTGGAATAATGCTCTTGCACCATCTTTAATTTTATTTTTTAATTCACTACCTTCAGCATCTAAAGAAACTTTTGAAACTACTTCATTATTTGCACCATCTTTTGTAAATACTACTTTTTTATCTCCTGTGCTTAGAGTAATTCCTTTTATTTCTCCTTTTTGAAGAATATAAGCAATTGCTCCTGGAATATTAGTATCATTCATTTCACTTAATAATACTCTAGAATCTTCTACATCAATAGTTATGGTGTTATTAGCCTCATCCATAGTTAATTTAAATTTTTCTGAATCATCAACTGTTCCATAGTTCTTATTTAAGTCTTCCATAACTGCTTTAATAAATGCATCAGCATCTAAAGTCCAATGAGCTGTTAAAGTTTCATCCTTATCATCACTAATTGTTAAAGTTTCTGTTTCTACTTTATTATTATCTGATTTATACCAACCATCAAATGTACGATAATCAGTATTAAGATTTTTTATATCTTTTAAAGTAGCTTCTTCATTTTGATAAACTTTAGTTGATTCAGTTTGGTCATTTCCTTCAGCATCTTTATAATTATAAGTTATAGTATTTAATGCTTGCTTTGTTAAATCTCCATAGCTAATTGTTACTTCTTGTTCTAGGAAAACATTACCTTTTGAACCATCCCAATCTATTTTATAAGTGATTTTTTTATTGTCATCATCTTTTAATTTAAATAATACTACAATATAACCATTATTATAATCATCTTGTGAAGGAGTTATTTCTCTGTAATTGCCTTTTTCATCATGTAAGAATACAGTCCATTTTTTGCGACCATCGGCTTGAGATAAGTAGTGATTTCCATTAGCATCTGGAATAGTTGGTCCATATATTTTTACTGGTACATAATAGCCAGTGGTTTCTTCAAATCCACCATTTTCAACATCTTGTTCTTTAATTGTTCCAGTTAATTTATAACCCTCTAAACCTTCATCATCTATTGTTATATTTCCAACATTAGCAAAATCATAACCATACTTCTCAACATCTTTTCTATTTTGGTCAGAAATATAACCACGATCTGTGTCACTACTTGTAGCAGATGGATTAACTATAGTTGTATCTGCTACTTTAGTTTTATATTGAAAATCTAACTCACTCCAATCGATTGTAATTGTATATGGTTCATATTCTTCACCATCATCATCAAAATCGACTGTTATAGTAAATTTTTTATTATCATATTCTTTATTTGGATTTAAATATTTTAAAACATAAATAGAATTATTTTTATTAAAATCATCTTTTGCAATTTTATTTTCATCACCATGTCCATCACCATCAGTTAAGAACTTAACAATTGTGTCAGTATCTTCTCCATCAACTTCTGCTTTTGATAATTTAAATGCTAAATAATACTCATAAGCATCTTTAAATGGATTTTCTGAATCAGTCCAGTCATCATCAAATATTGTGATTAGTCCAGTAACTTTAAAGGTTGAAGAATTTTTATCAAATTGTACTTCATAATTTTCGTTTTCTTCAAAGCCTTTCCATTCATCACCATTAATCGTTCCACTTGCAACAGGATCAATGTTTACTAGTGAACTCTTTTTAAATGTAACTCCACTATAATCTATTTCATATAATGTAGGTAAATATTCATTACCATCTCCATCAAAATCTACTTTATAGTAAAGTTTACAATTACCATCTTTTTCTTCACATTTAGGATCTTCTGGAAATCTAAATATGATTGTTAATTTTCCATCATTAGTCCATTCACTTGTTTCAAAATCTTTTTTTGCACTATCACTCAAAGTTGAATTGTTTAAACGAGCTATCTTTACTTTGCTTCTGTCAACTCCATCAGGGATTTCAAAGGTAAAATCAAAATAATATCCATTTTCATTTCCTTCGCCAAAAGCATCTGAACTTATAACTTGTTCTTTCATTGTACCTGTTAATTTAACAGAGTTGCTTTCTTTATCAAAATCAAGATCGTTATAAGAAGAATTATAACCCCATCCTGTAAGTTGATTTTTATCTTCTTCACTTGCAGCATCTAATTTTAATTTTGCAGTTGATCTTTCTTGAAGTTTTAATTCGCTCCAATCAAATGTCATCTCGTATGGGGCATAACCTGTTCCTTCTCCATCCATATCTACTACAATTTTAAATGTTTTATCTGCAGCATCTTTATCAAGATGTCTTAAGATATATAATACATCATCACCATCAAAATTGTCTGCAGTAAATGTTTTAGAATCCTCTCCATCATGGATAAATTGAACAGTTACACCAGTATTATCTGATTTTTTACCAGCATCAGTTTTAATTACAAATGGTAAATAATATCCTGTTGTATCATCTTTACCAAATGGATTTTTATTCTCTTCAAATGTTTCTAAAATTGGAAGTAATCCTGATACTTTTACAGTTGTTCCTTCAGTTTTAAGTTTAACATCAAAACCAGTTTCTTTCTTCCATCCATAATCTTTTCCTAAAGTTTCTTCAGCCTTTTTTACTTCATCAACACTTTGAACACTAAATTTAGAAGATTTTTCTAATTTTAAATCTGTAAAATCTATTCTTATTTTAGTTGGTACACCATCAATATCTACAATAATATCGCGATATTTTGTTCCTTCACCTTCCTCAACTTCCATCAAAACAGTAAGTTGGTTATTTTTAAAATCTGTACCATTTGCAGTGTTATATCCATCTTCAGGGTTTGGCCCTTTTGGTATTTTTACATTAACTTTTGTTGGATCTACTCCATCATCTAATTTTATTGTATAGGCAAAGTAGTAATGAGAAGGATTGTTTCCAAATCCATTTACATCCTCATTTTCGGTTACATAGCCTTCAACTTTATACGCACCATTTTCTCCTGTAATTTGATAAGTAGATTCTGGTGTATAATTAAATTTTTCTAGTAAATCCTTTTTTTCTTTTTCAGGTATTTCTGTATTTAATGTAGCTCCGGCATTATATACAAACTCTATATTATAAGTTTCTGATTTATTTCCTTTATGAGTTCTAGCGTTTTCTTCATCAACACTAATTTCTAATTTTAAATCTTTACCGATTAAATCACCTAATGTTACCTCCTGAAAATCTTTACCGGTTAATTCTTTTAGTGCTTCACCAAATTTTTTCCATATTTCGCCTTCAGGTCCTGCTGGATTACCACTTCCACTATTTAAATCATCCTTTGTTATAGTAGCACTTCCAAATTTTATACTAACAACATTTTTATTTTGGAGCAAAGAAACAATATTACCCGTTATTCCTGTTCCACTAATTAAACTATTTTTTTCATTTTTATCATACACTGTAAAAATTAATTTAGAATTTTCTTTATCAAATTTAACCCCATAATATTCGTTTTTAACCATAGCTTCTTCAGCTTTTTCTAATAATGTATCAGTATTAACCTCTTCATACCAGGTTGCTTTTAAAGTAATATTTCCAGTTACTTTATCATCATCAAAGTTCCATGGTGTTTGTGTTTCATCATCTTTAACCCATTCTTTAAATTGATATCCGTCTTTTTTCGGCGCATTTTTTCCTGTAATCAATGATTTATCAATTTTATCTCCTTCTTCAACAGTAATGGACTTTTGATAATCATCTGAACCTTCTGCATTTAATGTTACAGTATAAAGATCTTTTAAATATTCGTAATCAATATATTTTATATTAATTTTTGTATCTTCTTTTAATTCTGTTTCTCCAACATAATTTTTAAGTATTTTCCAACCTATCGGATTAAATTTTTCATCAAATTTTCTTTCCACCTCATGTATAGTCATTTTAGGAAGTACTGTATTTAAATTTGTTCCATCATAATCATTATCTAGAACTATACTTCTTGATGCAAGCATTATATCACGAGTATTTAATTTATAATGAGATGTAAATACATAGTTTCCTATAATGTAATATGAATCTATATCCTCTTTATATTTTTTTTCATAAGCATCAATTTGCTCACCTAAATCATTAATTGTTACCTCTCTTGCAAATACCGATAAAATTGGTATACAAAATAATATTAAAGCTGTTATTAAATATTTATTATATTTTTTTATCATAATAAAATCTCCTATCCTACATATTTAGCTGTTGCTGTAACAACAGTTCCATCAGTTAATACTATCGTTGCTGTCCCCGCTTCATTCTTTAAAGAAATATATTTACTATGTCGAGCACTTGCTCCACCACAGCTAATCCCACTATAATCATTAAATACACTACCATTTTTATATACTACAAATGTATATTGCATTACATTATTAATTCCTTCTTGTCTTTCTCTAGTAAATGTAATTGAATACGTATCAACTTTTTGAGGTTGTGATGGTTGTGATGGTTGAGCAGGTTGTGATGGTTGTGGGTTACTTGGTGCAGGAGTAGAACTTCCACTATTATTTGCTGTACTACCTGACGATTTTTTAGTCGTTGTTTTCTTACTTGTTGTTGTATTTGTAGTTGTCTGATTAGTTGGAGCTACCTCTTCACTACTTTTTTCTTCTTCTTTTACAGTTACTGTTACAGTTCCTTTATATTTACCATCTTTAGTTTTTACTGTAACTTTTACTTTTCCAGCTTTTTTAGCTACTAAATTACCATTCTTATCAACTGTTGCAATACTATCATCACTTACTTCATAAATGATATCGTCTTTAGTTACACCTTCAGGTAAATCTAATAATTCAATTATTTTTTCTTCACCAACTTTAAGTTCAATTTCACTGGCTTTAAATTTCAATTTAGCACTTTTCCATTTGGCTTTTAATGTAATATCTTTAGTTATTTTAGTTTTGAAATCGAATTCTTTATTACCTAAATACCAACCAACAAAACTATAGTCTTTTCTAGTTGGATCAACGGGTTTTGCCACTGTTTCGTTTTCTTTAACTTTTTCAGTTTGGACAATTTTGTTTTCCGATATGAATTTTACTAAATATTCTTTTTTATCGCATCCACGTACAAGCAATAAAATTATAGCCGCAATAATAAACAAAGCCAAAACCACACCTATAATAATTTTTTTCTTTTTTTGGTTTTCCATATTTTTTCCTCCTACTAAATTTATATGTTTGTAAAATATTTTTTGATATTTTAATCCTGTATCTTCCTTATGAGCTAATTATAACCCCCCCCCAACAATTGTGTCAAGAAAAATATAAATGTATAATTTATATTATACATTTGCAAAATAAAAAATATAAATATAAATAAATTACCCCTTAGACTATTATATGTTTATATTTATACAAATGTCCTAAAAAATCTTTTAATAAATTTGCAACAAAAAAAACAACTTTTTTATTAGTTGCTTTTCTGTTTTAATATTTCTTCAAGTTGTTCTTCAGCTAAGTTTAATGATTGACATATTATTTTCTTTTCTACGCCATTTTGATAAAGATTTTTAGCTGCTTCTTTTTTAGCTTCGGATTTTCCTTCAGCTTTTCCTTCAGACTTTCCTTGATTATATGTTAGCATTGTATCTATTTTTTCTTTCATTTCTCTATCATATAATTCCATTACT
>CANPXJ010000067.1 GCA_947585915.1 uncultured Bacilli bacterium
TCTGACATCAATAAGTTTATCATTTAATTAAAATATTAACAAGTTCCATCAGTAAAATTGTTCATAAGAGATAAATTATTTTATTTTGGACAACTTAATGCAATTTATTTTGGATAAGTAAATGCAACTGCTTATATAATAATTGCTTTTACTTGTCCAATTCACATTTTCTATTGTAATCGACATTTTACTTGTTTTTTAGATATTGTAGTTTTATAATTAATATGAAGGAGGAGAAGATGAAAGATACAAAAAATATTCAAAAGAAAATTTTAGTTTGTTTGTATATAATAATTGGTTTATTATGTTTAAATACAATCGTATTAATATGTAAAGGTAATATTTCATCTAGTTCTAGTAGTGAAGAGTCTACGGAGACTAATACAGAATACGATGTTAGTATGATGGAAAGCGTTGATTTAGATACAATGCTTAATGATGTCTTTAAAAGAAAGGATGTTCAAGTAGTTTATATGGGTAGATCTACTTGTAGTCATTGTGTAGCATTCTTACCATCTTTACAAAAAGCTCAAGAAGAATTAGGTTATAAAACAGTATATCTTGATATTGAAAAAGTTGATAGTAGTAGCGACCAATTTGAAGAATTTACATCTAAACTTGATAAGAGCTATACTATGAATGTAAATGGTGAAGAAAAAACTGATACCTATGGTTCATTCTATGGTTATACACCAGCTGTTTTCCTTTATAAAGATGGAAAAATGATTGATGGAAAAATAGGTGAAATTGATTATGATGAACTTATTAAATGGTTAAAAGAAAATGGTTTAGGAGAGTAAAATCTCCTTTTTCTTTTGTTATTTTTTGTCAATTTCGCATAAAATAAAGAGAAAGAGTTGATTTTTAGAAAAAATAAATATATAATAAGTATGCATTAAAAAAGTGCATAGGGTTTGCACCCTTAGCTCAATTGGATAGAGCGCTAGACTACGGATCTAGAGGTTAGGGGTTCGACTCCCTTAGGGTGCACCATATTCGAGAAGTAGCACAGTTTGGTAGTGCACTTGGTTTGGGACCAAGGGGTCGCAGGTTCGAATCCTGTCTTCTCGACCATTTAGATAATAAAGTCCTTAGAATAGGACTTTTTATAATAAAATAGTATTCATTATCCCTTAAAAATCCCTTAATTGTGTGTGATATGGAAATAGGTGCTGAGTGTTGTACTGATATCAAAGTGACCTAACCTATGGGATATAAAGAGGCCATTGCTATGTCTAAAGTTTGATTGATTTATAAAGAGAGTAGCTATGTAAGATAGCTACAGTTTCAATAATTATGTGATATACTTTAAATAGGTGATAAATAGTGGAATACAATTTAGAAGTTATAAATTTAACAAAGAATTATCAAGATTTTCAACTAAAAGAAATTAATATAAAATTACCTAAAGGTAAGATTATTGGTCTTATTGGTGAAAATGGTAGTGGTAAAACTACAACAATTAAGGCTATATTAAACCTTATGGATTATGATAAGGGAAAGGTAAAAATATTTGGTAAAGATAGTAAGGATTTAACGAAACAAGAGCGGGAACAAATTGGAATTGTTTTAGATGATAGTTTCTTTTCTCCCATTTTAAACGTAAATGACATTAATAAATTAATGAAAAACTTTTACCATAATTGGAATGAAAAATTATATTATGAAACAATTAAAAAATTTAAAATACCTTGTAATAAACCATTAAAAAATTTTTCTAGTGGGATGAAAATGAAAATTAAAGTATTATGTGCCATAGCCCATGAGCCAAAATTATTAATTTTAGATGAACCTACTAATGGTCTAGATCCTATATTTCGTTATGAAATTATTGAATTATTTAATAATTTTGTTAGTAATGGTGAAAATTCTATTTTAATAACTACCCATATAACAAGTGATTTAGAACATTTAGCTGATGAAATAATATTTATTGATGATGGTAATATTATTTTAGATGTTTCTAAAAAGGAAATAGATATGAAATACGGGATTGTTGAATTAGCAAAGGATAATTTTATTAAAATAAAAAAGGAAGATTATCTAAAATGTTTAAAATATAAAAATGAATGTTTTATTTTAGTAAATCCTAAAGATGAATTTCAAAAAAAATATTCAAAGTTAGAAATTAGAAAACCAACTTTAGAAGAATTAATGCTAATGTTAGTGAAGGGAGAATAATTATGAATACTATTAGAGGTTTGTTATTAAAAGATTTATATGTATTTAAAAATTTTAAAAGTAATATTATTTTTAGTGCTCTTATGTTTATCTTTTTAATTGTTATAGGTTCTATGCGAAAAGATATGTTTACTATTGGCTCTATTTTATTTTTAATCTTTTTTGGGATGAATAGTATTTCTTCCTTTTCTTATGATGAAAATGCTGATTCAGATAAATATTTATTATCTTTGCCAATTTCTAGAAAAGAAATTGTTTTATCAAAATATTTATTTGTGTTTTTAAATTCTTTTATCTCTATTTTAGTAGGTATTTTAGTTAGTTTTATTATTACTATTTTCGTTAGAGGAAAAATATATAATATAAGAGATTCCTTAAGAGTATGCTTTTTAGCCTTTACTAGTGTTTCGTTTCTAATGTGTGCTGATGTACCTTGTATTTATAAATGGGGAGTTGAAAAGGGAAGGATGCAATCTGTTATTATTCCAACTTTATTTATATTTTTATTTGGGATGGTTGGTTCTTTAATATTGTTCTTATTTCCTAATTTATATTTAAATATAGATTTATTGTATATATTTAAAATTTCACCTTATATTTGCCTTGGTTTAAATTTGTTGTTTTATGTAATTTCTTATTTAATTTCCTATAAAATATTTCTTAAAAAATCTATTTAAAAAAACTCCCTGTTTATGAGAGTTAAATATAAATTGGAGCGATTGCAAAAGTGGTTATCATTACCTTTGCAAGTTATATCCACATATCTGATAAATAAATTGTATCTCTAAGAAGAAAATAATACAAAATTCTTATTATGGCATTTCTTGTGACATTTCATACGATATTACTTTAAATATTAAGTATTTTCCATTCTTAAACAAGTAGAATAAGTTTTATTAGGAAAAATTTACAATATAATTATATTTAGAAGATAAGCAGTAATAATGACACCTAATGCATATCCAAACTTTTGAACAATAAAATTTTTATGTTTCTTTTTTAACATCTTTAATAAGTGCGGCAGTATAGTTATCAAAATTTAATGTCTTATAAAACTCCAAAAATCTATCAAAACTTAAATTTCTAATAAATGAAATATCATTGAAATCATCTGTATAATCAAATCTAAAAAGAAAATTTTTAAGATTATCATATTTATAATCTATTCTCGCTGCATGATTTGCTATTTGTCTTCTTTTAAAAAGTTCAAAATATTCTTTAGTGAAGTTATTTAAAGAAATTTCTTTTTTAATAGCCTTTATAGTTTCCTCATAATTTTTAGTGGAAAAGCCAATATAATAAACAATATCATTTAATAAAAAATCAGAACTTTTACTTTCTAAATTAGATATAATGTTTTTATTTTTTAATTTTTCTATCAAAATAGTATCGTCTCTAAACTTACTATCTAGTAAGTAATCACTAAAATAATTAACTTCTTTAGGACTAAAACCAATTATGCTATTTTTAAAACCTATTAAAAGATAGTCATTATTAGTTGGCATATATTCTACCTGAAATTCTTTTCTTATCTCCTCTTTTAAATATTGATAGTTCTTTCTTTTATTTTCATGTTTTGAAATATTATCATAGATACTCTCTATATATTTAACTATTTGTTCTTCATCAAAATTACCTCCAATTATTAAAATTTTATTATCATCACTATAAAAAGCATCATAACAGGCTTTAAGCATATCATAATTTAGATTTTTTGTACTTTCTTCATTTCCTATGGAACATAAACTTTCATCATATAATTCTAAATTTTTATATAAATTTCTACAAACCATCGCAAGGGCAACTCTATTTTTATTATCTCTTTTCATTTTAGTTTCTTGTATAATAGCTTCACTTGTTTTTTTTATGTCTTCACTTGTAAAAACAGGTTCATCAATAGCGATAATAAGTTCTTTTATAGATTCTAAAATATTATCTATTCCAATAAAGAAAAAGTTAGTTGAGTTCATGCAAGTAAACGCATTAGCTATATATTTTTTATTTGCAAATCTTTTATACAAGTTACCATATTTAGAATGTTCTCCTAACATATGTTCAAGAAAATGAGCACATCCAGGCAAGACATGATAATAAACACCATCTAAATAAAATTTTGAGTATTCTCCACTACTTCCATAACGAACACCATAACTTACAAAACTTTTTTTCATATTTTTATCTAAGTATAAATAAAGTTTAACTCCATTATTTAAAGTTCTTTTTATAAAATTAGTCACTATTTATTTTCCCCCTTTCCAAAAAAAACATATTTTTTACTTATATTTGGAAGTTCATTTATTATATCATCAGGCGTTAGCTGTTTTATAAGGTTACCTAATTCTTCTCTAGATAATCTATTTTCAAAAATATATCCTTCTAAATCTCTTATAACTTCATTGATATTTTCGCTACTTACATAATCCTCTTGTGCTTGTTTTTCTTTTGCAAATTTGAGTAAATCTTCTACCATACTTTTATCTTTAAGCATTGTAAAAATCTTATTGATTCCATTCAAACATTTTTCTTTATTTTCAAAACTTATACCTGCTCCGATAATCATAAAGCCAAAATACATATATTTATTAATAAGTGCTCCTGATGAATAAACAAGTCCCATTTCGCTTCTTAAAACTTCTTGACATAATCCATTACTACCATTTAACATTCGAGAAAGTGTTTTGTATAAATAATACTTATTAATATCATAATTTTCTAATTTATAAACAACTTTTAAATCAGATTCATTTGATTCATGTATAACTTCACTTTCACCAGAATTTATATTTAAAAATTCTCTAAAATCTAATTTTGCTATTTTAGGTTTTAATAAAAACAGGGAATTAAATATTTTAATTTCTATTTCATTTATATCACCAAAAACATAACCTTTATAAAAAGATTCATTTATAATTCTATTATAAAGATTAATTAATTCTTTATCACTTATATTATTAATAATATTTTTAAAATAAGGAATATCAGTAATATTGTTAGTACCATAAATTACTTGATTGCATTACTTCCTTAAAAAGTGTTCTTTTTCTTATTACTATAGGATTACCAAGTTTTCTTTCTTCTTCATTTATTAAATCTTTTTTTAAATTTGTTATTATTTTCTCATCTAACTTATTATTTTCAAAATTAGGATTAAAAAGTATTTCATGAATAAAAACCATAGCATCTTCCAAATAATCATCCTCTATTACTCTAGGACTTAACATATTTACACTAAAAGATAAAAAATTCTCTTTTCCTATAAAAATCTGTTTAAAATCAATATCCATATTATAAAAGTATTTACATTTATCTCTTATCTCTTTAAAAGATTTATAATTTTTTATTAGTTCTTTCTAAATATGTGGCCAGTAATCTTACTTTAACAATTTCTTCTGTTGTATTACCTATTTTAAATAGTAATTTTAATTTAATAGTTGCAAAATCATTTGTCTTGTAAAAATAAATTCCATTTATATTACTTAGTTTGTTTAAATCCATAAATAAAAATATTCCTTTCTTAACCCCTTCAGTCCATGAATGGCACAAATAATATTATATCAGATTTGTACTTAAAAACATAGTTGTTGGCATATCATTTTTATACTAATTTTTATGCTAACTTTCATTTTAAGTTTTGTTTTAAATTCACTAGGGAATATTAATTCTTTTATGGTTGTTTTCATAGATAAAATAACATCTCCTTTAGAATATGAAAAAAACCACATATCAAATATGTGGGCTTTTATGTTTACTCTTTTACCTCTTAGGTGTTAGAGTTTAAACCTCAATGGAGCGATTGTGGAAGATATCTACAACCAACTTGTTCAAATATATATTTTTTGATATCATGTAACTGGTGATAAAATGAATAGCATGATTGTATATCAAGGTTTTTTTGATAATTTAAATGTTTTAACGAAAAGTGGTCGAGAGAGCATAATATATATTTCTAATAATTATGATAGTATTTATAAAGTTTATAAAGATTCCAGTTTTGAAAAGCCATCTCCAGAGAAGATTTACCAACTTTTTAAAAAAAGAGAACATATTAGCAAAACTGTATTACCAGACTGCTTATTATTTGCTTTTAATGAGCGGGGAGAAAAAGAATTAGTTGGAATATCTATGAAATATTTAAAAGATTATTATACACTAGATGAAATAAATAAAATGGATGAAGTAGATTTTAAAACTATATTTTTAAACCTTATTAATAGTATAAAAGAATTAACAGATAATCATATTTATCCTACAGATTTAAATGATAAAAATATTTTAGTTTCCCCAAATTTTGATGTTCAAATCATAGATTTGGATGGAGAATATTGCACAGTTAGTGATAAAGAAGAAATTGACAAATTAAATGTAATTTTTGACAGATTATTATATCACGTATATTTTCATTTAATGGAGGCATCACCGGAAGTTTATCAAAATGTTAGATTAAATGGTTATAAAATCCTTAATCAATATGGATATGATAATGAACTTATTAAAATGCTAGAAAAAGAAGAACCAATAACTTATGAGAAACTAACTAATGTAATTAATAGAAACTTTCAAAGCAAAAGTAGATTATTATAAAATATTTTGTTTTGACAAAATAATTAACCCCCTAGGAATTTTGACAAGTGTATCAAAATATCCTACGGGGATTTTTATTTCAAAAAAAAAATCATCTCCATCTAGAGATGAAATATATTTAAATGTCCGAAAGTTCGAACAGATTCGTCAATGGAGCGATTGTGGAAGATATCTACAACTTTTGCTCATAACTATTTGATATATAGTAAATCAATTAATTTTATTTTAATACATAATATGTATTTTTTCCAGTACCTCTTTTTATTAAAATATGGTCCTCTAATAATTTGTTAATAATTTGTTTTGATCTTGTATTTCCTATATTTAATAGTTTTTCAACTTCCAATCTAGTTATTTTTGTTTTTTCTTTAACATATTTTGTAATGATTTCTTCTTGAGTCATATTATTAAATTCATTTTTATTACTTTCAATATAGTTTAAATTTGGTAATGTTATCTTAAAAACATTTTCTGATAATTCAATAATTGGTTTTAGTTTAGAGTCGTGATATTCATTTATTATCCTT
>CANPXJ010000068.1 GCA_947585915.1 uncultured Bacilli bacterium
TGATGGAGAAAGTTATTACTTTCGAGGAGCAGTAGAAAACAATTATGTTAAGTTTGCAGATATGTTATGGAGGATAGTCCGAATAAATGGGGATGGAAGTATTAGACTTGTATTATCAAAAGCAATAAACAGTCAAAATTTTTATAATTATTACGAATTAGATGATAGTGTATCTCAACATGAGAAAGTAGGATTTACTAGAGGTAATACTATTAATTGTACTCGAGCTCATCCGTGTGAGGTAACATATGATTCAAGTAACAATAGTTTTAATAACAATAAATTTGTAGGAATAAATAGTACAATAAAAGATGATTTAGAAAACTGGTATAAGGAAAATTTAAAAAATGAAAATGAAAAAATAGCTCAAGGATATTTTTGTAATGATACATCATACAGTAGTGGGCGCGATGATGGTAGTATAAATGGATTTTATTATGGAAGTTACGGAAGACTTTGGAATACAAAACCAATTCCTATTTTAAAGTGCCCAAATCCCACAAAACAAGATGGAAGTTTAAGAGATTATGGAGGAATATATAAAACAAAGATAGGGTTACTAAATACTGATGAAATAAATATGGCAGGTTTATCTGGTTTTAAATTAAACAATTCAGTAAATGCAACATCTTCTAATTATTTATATTTGTTTGGCGTGCAATGGTGGAGTATGACACCTGCTTATAGCAGTGCTAATGCTTATATCTTTATGAATGATTATGGGGATTTTTATCTTTCTTATACTAATAGTGGAGCATTAATAAGACCGACTATAAATTTAAAACCAGATGTTCAAGTAACAGGAGATGGAACGAGTACAAATCCGTATATTGTGAATTAGTTTCAAAATCTAACCTTAAAATTTTCTTGCTAAATCGTCAAAATAATTTTATAATTAAGATATAGATGTTTATTATAAATGAATGTTTATAAAATTAGAAAGGAGAAAAATATGGGAATATTTACATCACCCATTGTTTCTCTTTTGATTGGAATTTTAGCAGGTTCAGGACTTGTTGTATTGGTTGTTTTTGTTAAAAATGGCCATAATGAAAATAAAGCTAATAAATTTTTAGAAGATGCCAAAAAAGAAGCGGATAAGCATAAAAGAGATACGCTTTTAGAATTAAAAGAAGAATCTTATCGTCTAAAAAAGGAAACTGATAAAGAAATTAAAGAAAAAAAACAAGAAATAGCTTTAAATGAAGATAAGTTAATGCAAAGGGAAGCTAATCTTGATAAAAGAGAAGAAATGCTTCAAAATCGTGATGCATTACTTGACCAAAAAGATAATAATTTATTAGCTAAACAAAAAGAATTACAAGAAAAAGAAGAAAAAATGGATGAACTTTTAAAAGAAGAAATGCAAAAATTAGAAAAGATTGCTAAATTTTCTAAAGACAAAGCTCATGATTTAATTATGAAACGCGTAGAAGAAGAAATGGCTCGTGAAATTGCTGATTATATGAAAGATGAGGAAGCAAAAGCCAAGTTAGAAGCGCATGAAAAAGCCAAACAATTAATTGTGGAAAGTATGCAAAGATATGCTAATGATGTGACAAATGAACAAACAGTTAGTACAATTGAACTTCCTAATGATGAAATGAAAGGTCGTTTAATAGGACGTGAGGGACGTAATATTCGTTCAATCGAGGCAGTAACTGGTGTTGATTTAATTATTGATGATACCCCCGAGGCCATTGTTATATCTTCGTTTGATCCTTTAAGAAGAGAAATGGCCAAAATTACGATTGAAACGCTTATTAAAGATGGTCGTATTCATCCAACGCGCATTGAAGAAGTATATGAAAAAGTATCTAATGATATGAATAATCAAATTACGAAAATTGGTAATGAAGCTGTTTATGAATTAGGACTTAGCAAGGTTGACCCCGAGCTTGTAAATTTAATTGGTAAATTGCATTTTCGTACTAGTTATGGTCAAAATGCGTTACAACATTCTAAAGAGGTTGCCCATTTAACTGGTTTATTAGCAAGCGAATTAGGAGAAAATGTTACTTTAGCTAAAAGAGCAGGATTACTACATGATATTGGCAAAGCAATTGACTTTGAAATTGAAGGGTCTCATGTAGAAATAGGGCAAACTATTGCGAAAAAATACCATGAGGATGATGTAGTAATCAACGCTATAATGTCTCATCATGGTGATGTTGAAGCTAATTGTGTTATTGCAGTTTTAGTGCAAATTGCTGATACTTTATCAGCGGCGCGACCTGGAGCTCGTAACGATTCATTAGAAAATTACATTAAACGATTAGAACAATTGGAAGAAATTGCATCATCAATGGAAGGCGTAGATAAAACTTATGCTATGCAAGCTGGTCGAGAAATAAGAGTAATTGTTAAACCAGACGAAGTTGATGATAAACAAAGCTTTAAAATTGCTCGTGATATCAAAGCTAAAATAGAAGAAGAAATGCAATATCCTGGAACTATAAAAATTAATGTTATAAGAGAAACAAGAGTTCAAGAAGAAGCAAAATAATTCTTCTTTTTTCATAATAAAGAAGGTGATTTTATGTATGCCAAAGTATTAGTAGAATATAATGTTAAAACTTTAGACAAAACTTTTACTTATTTAATAACTGAAGATTTGCAAAAAAAATTAAAAGTAGGAATGAAAGTAAAAATTCCTTTTGGGAAAGTTAATATTAGTGGTTTTGTTTTAGAAATTACTGATACAACTTCTGAAGATTCTAGAAAACTTAAAGAGATTAAAGAAATTATTGATGAGAATTTAGTATTAAATTCTGAATTATTACAAATGGGGCAGTATTTAAAAGAAAAAACATTATGTTCCTTAATTAGTGCCTATCAAACTATGTTACCTTCTTCTTTAAAAATTAAAAATAAAGTGAGAAAATATGATTTAGAAATTAGTTATATCTATTTAAATCAACAAATTGATTTAGAAAATTATAAATTAGAAAATAAAAATCGAGTTAAACAAATAGAAATTATTAATAAACTAGAAAAACAAGAAAAAATTTTAAAAAAAGAACTAGCTTCTAGTAGTTTAAATACTTTATTAAAAAACAATATAGTTATTGAAAAAAAGGAAAAAGAATATCGAATTAATATCGATACGAAAATCAAAAAAGATAATGAGTTAACACCAGCTCAAGAAAAAGTATTTATGGAAATCAAAAAATCTTTTAATAAGGAAGAAACTTTCTTATTATATGGTATTACAGGAAGTGGAAAAACCGAGGTTTATATTCATTTAATTAAAGAAGTTATTAAAAATAAACAGACCGCTTTGCTGTTAGTTCCCGAAATTACTTTAAGTACGCAACTGGTTAAAAGGTTTTATGAAAGATTTGGGAGTAAGGTAGCCATCTTTCATAGTGCTTTAAGTGAAGGGGAAAGATATGATGAATATCAAAAAATCATTAAAAATGAGGTAGATGTCGTTGTCGGAACGCGTAGTGCTATTTTTACCCCTTTAAATAACTTAGGAATTATAATCATCGATGAGGAACATTCCGAGAATTATAAACAAGAAAACATGCCTCGTTATCGAACAATTGATATGGCTTTATTTCGTTCTAAATACAATAAAATTCCTTTGGTTTTAGGAAGCGCTACTCCTTCATTAGAGACAATGGCAAGGGCTAAAAAAGGATTATATAAATTATTAACTTTAGACCAAAGAGTAAATTCGGCTGTTCTTCCAGAAATAAAATTAGTTAATATGCAAGAAGAAATGAAAAAGAGAAATCCTATTTTTTCCACTAGTTTAATAACTGAAATTAATGAGACTTTAAAAAGAGAAGAACAGGTAATAATTTTATTAAATAGAAGAGGTCATTCGACAATCGTCACTTGTCAAAATTGCGGCTATACATATAAATGCCCTCATTGTGACATTTCTTTAACATACCATAAATCAACTAATAATTTGCGTTGTCACTATTGTGGTTATACCAAATTTAAAGAAAAAATTTGTCCTGAATGTCATGAAGAAGCTTTAAATTATTATGGGCTTGGTACAGAAAAATTAGAAATTGAAATAAAAAATATCTTTAAAGACGCTAAAGTTGTGAGAATGGATGTGGATACAACAACTAAAAAAGGGTCACACGAAAGAATAATTAGTGATTTTCAAAATCATAAATATGATATTTTACTCGGAACGCAAATGATTTCTAAAGGTCTAGATTTTCCAAATGTTACTTTAGTAGGAGTTATTAATGCCGATTTATCATTAAATATGCCTGATTTTAAAGCTAGAGAAAGAACCTTCAGTTTACTTACGCAAACATCCGGTCGTTCAGGGAGAAATTTAAAAAAAGGAAAAGTTATAATTCAAACTTTTGATATTGATAATAAAATATATGAATTTGTTAAAAACAATGATTATAATGGCTTTTATCAATATGAAATGTTAAATCGCCATAAACTTGACTATCCACCTTATTATTATTTAGTAAGTATTAAAGTAGCTAGTAAAGAATATCAAGAAGCTAGTAATGAGGCTAATAAAATTGTTAGATATCTAAAAAAGAATTTAAAAACTAAGACAATAATTTTAGGACCATCTGTTGCTAACCAATTTCGTCTTAATAATATTTATCGTTTTCAAATAATTATTAAGTATAAAAAAGATGATAATTTATTTAAAATTATTAAATCTTTAGATAATCTTTATATTCTTAATAAAAAGGTAAATTTAGAAATTGATATGTCCCCAAATACAATATAATTTTTTTGACAACTATTAGGTAATTTTGTATAATTAAAGTACTATATAAGGAGGTTAGAATGAGAAAAATAATTTCCAGTATTGATATCGGTAGTTTCAGTATTAAAATTGTTGTTGGGGAAATAATTAAAAATAAATTAAATGTTTTAGCTGTTTCTAACACTCCTAGTAAAGGAATAAAAAAAGGCTTAATTATAAATGCTGATTCATTTATGAATAGTTTAAAAAAAGCTCTTAGTAAAATTGAGGAAACACTGGGAATCAAACTAAAAAAAACAATTGTTAATATTCCTGTTAATAATGCTAATTTTAATATTACCGAAGGAAGTACAACAATTACTAGTGAATCTAAAGCTATTAGTGGTAATGACATTGCTCGAGCTTTGCAAGGATGTGTTTATAACAAATTTAAAGCTACGGAAGAATTAGTTTCTATCATGCCTATCTATTTTGAGGTCAACGATGAAAAAGTAGAAGACCCTAAAAATATTATAGCTGATAAATTAAAAGCTAAAAGTGTTATTGTTACAACACCTAAAAAAAATGTTTATTCCGTTTTAACTTGTTTAGAAAAATTAGGTTTGGAAGTTATTGATATTACTTTTAATAGTATTGGTGATTTCTATGCTGCTGATTATAAAAGTAATAAAAAAGAAGTAGGAGCTATTGTAAATATGGGACATGATATTACAACAGTTTCCGTATTTAACAAAGGAGTTTTAACTAATACTAAGATAATTGATTTAGGAGGAAGAAATGTTGAAAATGATATTTCCTTTATTTATAAAATAAAAAAGGAAGATGCTTCTAAATTAAAAGAAACTTTAGCTTTAGCTCATAAAAGGTTAGCCCAAGCTAGCGAATTTGAAAAAATCACCAATCGTCTAGGCGAAGAAATTAAAATTAATCAATATGAGATTAGCGAAATAGTGATGAGTAGATTAGTTGAAATATTAAAAATAATAAAAAATGAGCTAAATCTCTTAACAAAAAAGGAAATTAGTTATATAATATTTACTGGTGGAGTAACAGAGAGTGCTGACTTTAATTTAGTTTTAGAAAGTGTTTTTGGCTCTCAAGCTACTATCCTAAATATAAAAGAATTAGGGGTTAGAAATAATATTTATTCATCTTGTGTAGGAATGATTAAGTATTTTAATGAAAAAATGGAATTTAGAAATAAAGAAGTATCGATATTTAATTATGAAGAAATTGAAGAGTTATCTTCAGCTGATAAAAGAATTAATGTATCTGAAAATTCAATTTTAGGAAAATTGTTTGGATATTTTTTTGATAATTAAGTTAAGGAGAGAAATGTATGTATAATAATCAATTTGATCAAATTGCCAAAATTAAAGTAATTGGTGTTGGTGGCGGAGGAAACAATGCTGTCAATCGAATGATTGAAGATGGAGTAGAAAATGTTGAATTTATCGTAGCTAATACCGATATGCAAGTTTTAAATGCTTCCCAAGCTGAGATTAAGTTGCAAATAGGAGCAAGTATTACGGATGGTCTTGGAGCTGGAGCTAATCCCGAGATTGGTCGTCAAGCGGCAGAGGAATCTCGTAGTGAAATCGAAGAAGCTTTAAGAGGTGCCGATATGGTTTTCATCGCTTGTGGTATGGGTGGTGGAACTGGTACAGGAGCTGGACCTGTTATTGCGGAAATTGCTCAAAGTTTAGGGGCTTTAACAGTTGGTATTGTCACTAAACCATTTAAATTTGAAGGTAAAAAGAGAACTGAACAAGCTTTAGTGGGGATTGAAGAACTTCGTAAACATGTTGATACCCTAATTATTATTCCCAATGATCGTTTAAGAGATATAATTGATAAAACTACACCAATGATTGAAGCCTTTAGAGAGGTAGATAATGTTTTACGTCGTGGTGTGCAATCTATTTCCGATTTAATTGGTATTTCAGGATTAGTAAACTTGGATTTTGCTGATGTTAAGGCCGTTATGGAAAAACGTGGAAATGCTTTAATTGGAATTGGTATGGGAATTGGTGAAAATAGAGCAATCGAAGCTGCTAAAGCTGCTGTATCATCTCCTTTACTTGAGGCAAGTATTACTGGGGCTACTGATGCTATTATTAACATTACGGGTGGAAATTCTTTGACTTTATTTGAAGCTGAAGATGCTGCTGAGGTCGTAAGAGCTGCTGCTAATACTGATATAAATACTATTTTCGGTGCTGTTATAAATGAAAATTTAAATGACGAGGTAATTGTCACTGTTATTGCTACTGGTTTTGATGATGATATTGAAACACCATCTTATCAAAAACAACCAGAACCAACCAGAAGTTCCCAACAAGTGGAAAGTGATATAGATTCAGAAATAGACATTCCGCCATTTTTGAGAAACAGAGATTTCTAAAATCTCTTTTTTTATAATTATGTAGAATTCTACATAATTATATAATAGGAAAGTCATAAAGAACTTGCCAACCAGCAAACATTTGTATTATAATGAAGATGTTAGGGGGTATATAAATGATAATTAATAAAGGTTATAAGTTTAGAATTTATCCAAACGAAGAACAAAAAATATTTATT
>CANPXJ010000069.1 GCA_947585915.1 uncultured Bacilli bacterium
CTAATCCTTGTTCTCTGGCTTTATATAATATTGCTTATCCTACTTTTTAATCTTTCCGATAAATTTAGACACCGTCACTCGTTTATTGTCATTTTATTTGTCATATCAAAAATAAGCTTTGTAATATATTTTTAATGATAAATTTATTAATTAATTTTTTTTTAATTAATACTTAAGTAAGTGGCTTGCTTTTGCAAGCCATCAAAAAACCACTAGCTAAGCTAGTGGGAGTTAAAAGGCTTATAGCAAAAATGACATCTCTCATGCTATAATATGGCGATTCAAGCCCATATTAAGCATGAAAGGAGAGATGTCATGGCTAAAAGTTTAGCACATACAAAATATATGTGCAAGTATCATATAGTATTTATTCCAAAATTTAGAAGGAAAGTAATATATAACAAGTTGAGAAAAGATATTCAAAAATATATAAAAGATTTGTGCAAGTGGAAAGGGGTAGAAATAATAGAAGGGCATATGATGAGTGATCATGTGCATTTGCTATTAGAAATACCACCAAGAATGAGTGTATCATATTTTATGGGATATCTAAAAGGAAAAAGTAGTTTGATGATATTTGAAAAACATACAAATTTAAAATACAAATTTGGAAATAGAAATTTTTGGGCAACAGGATATTATGTAAGTACAGTGGGACTAAATGAAGCAACAATAAGAAAATATATAAGAGAGCAAGAACATGAAGATATGATGCAAGATAAATTAACAAAGAAAGAATATGTAAACCCTTTTAAAGGTTTGTTTAAGTAGTCATAGCACTGGGCTTGAACGAAGAGAAAGCCAGCATCCATTTGCGTGCTGGCTAATATGAAAGCCTTATAGGCTGTGTGAAATCCACCCGTTTTACGGGTGGTTATTTAATTTGACCCTGTTTTTTTACTTTAGTATAGTATTTTTTAAAGCTTTCATCACGATTAATTCTACCTGGATCGAAAATTTCAATAAATTCTACTCCTATTTTTGAATATACTATCATTACATTTGAAAGCCCAGAAAAGGTCAAACCTGTATGCCCTTGCTCTTTATTTTTTCTCTTACACATTCCCAAGAATTAGTTTTAGCATATGTTTCCATTATTTCAGCAGCATTCATAAAATCATATAAGCTATAAATAATTTCATACTCATTACTTTTAACAATTCTTTTGACATAAGGATCATCTTTAAATTTATGTTTTGGGACTATTACACTGTATAATATTTTTCTTATATTTTCGTTACATTCCTCGACCTTTTCCGGTAGACAATACTTCGCAAATTCTCCTAACCATTTTAAATATTCTTCGGCTGATGATGAATATATTTTTCCATTTTTCGTACAGTATAATAGAGTACTATACCTAATTTCATTTAATATCTCTTTTATTTTATCATAATTGTACTTTTTAATTTCCATTTCCTTATACCTCCTCAAGTATATTGCTATAAAATTCAACATTAAATAGCATGGTCATTTAAATTTTTGAATATTATAGCACTTATTTAGCACTCGCTATTGACAAGTGCTAAATAAGTGCTATAATAGGTTTGAAAAAAGGAGGGATTTTAAATGATGAATAATGAACAAAATAATGAAAATGTTTTAGAAAAATATGGAAGAGACATTGTTAAAAGTGTCAAAGATGGTAAGATTGACCCTGTTATTGGTCGTGATGAAGAAATCAGAAACATTACTCGTATTCTTTCCCGTAAAACGAAAAATAATCCCGTTTTAATCGGTGAAGCTGGAGTTGGTAAAACCGCCATTATTGAAGGTTTGGCCCAAAGAATTGTTAAAGGTGATGTTCCTAGTTCTCTTAAAGATAAAACGATATGGGAGCTAGATATAACTTCTTTAATAGCTGGAGCTAAATATCGTGGGGAATTTGAAGAAAGATTAAAAGCTGTTTTAAAAGAAATTAAAGATTCAGATGGACAAATCATTATGTTTATCGATGAAATTCATATGATTGTTGGAACTGGAGCCATTGAGGGAGCTATGGATGCGGGAAATATGCTAAAACCAATGCTAGCGCGAGGCGAAATCCATTGTATTGGAGCAACAACATTAAATGAATATCGTAAATACATTGAAAAAGATAGTGCTTTAGAGCGTCGTTTTCAACAAATATTAGTTAGTGAACCAAATGTTGAGGATACTATCACTATTCTGCGTGGTTTAAAATCTCGTTTTGAGGTTTACCATGGGGTTACAATTAAAGATAAAGCTCTCGTCGCTGCTGCTTCTCTATCAGATCGCTACATTACCAATCGTTTCTTACCTGATAAAGCCATTGACTTAGTTGATGAAGCTTGTGCAACAATTAAAGTCCAAATGGAATCCGTACCGGTTGAACTTGATAATTTAACGAAAAAAATAATGCGTTTGCAAATCGAACGAGAAGCTTTAAAAAAAGAAAAAGACGATATATCTAAAAATAGATTAATCGAACTAGATAAAGAAATTAAAAAATTAAAAGAGAAAGAAACTACTCTTCATGATAATTGGCAAAATGAAAAAAATATCAGTAATAATATCAACAAGAAAAAAGAAGAAATTGAAAAAGCTAATCTTGAGTTAGAACAAGCGGAAAATTCTTATGATTTGGAAAAAGCAGCGAAATTAAGACATGGAACTATTCCTAAATTACAAGACGAATTAGAAAAATTAAAAGAAAATTCGAAAAGTAAAATCTTAAGTGATGTTGTTGATGATGAGGCCATCGCCCGAATTATTTCCAAATGGACTAATATTCCAATCAGTAAATTAGTAAGTGGTGAAAAAGAAAAACTTATTAACTTAAAAACTAATTTAGCTAAACGAGTAAAAGGTCAAGAAAAAGCTTTAAGTTTAGTAAGTGATGCTATTATTAGAGCGCGAAGTGGAATTAAAGACCCGAATCGCCCTATTGGTTCCTTTATCTTCTTGGGTCCTACGGGAGTTGGTAAAACGGAAGTTGCGCGTTCTTTAGCTTATGAATTATTTGATGATGAGCGTCATATGGTTCGTATTGATATGAGTGAATATATGGAAGCTCATAGTGTTTCACGTTTAGTTGGAGCTCCTCCAGGATATGTTGGCTATGATGAAGGTGGTCAATTAACAGAGGCAATTCGTCGTAATCCTTATAGCATTGTGTTATTTGACGAAATTGAAAAAGCTCATAAAGATGTCTTTAATATCCTACTCCAAATTCTAGATGATGGACGTATTACGGATTCCCAAGGAAGAACCGTTGATTTTAAAAATACTATAATCATTATGACTTCGAATTTAGGTAGTCAATATATTTTAGAAAATAAAGAAAATGCTAATGAGCTTATTCAAGGGGAATTAAGGAGAACTTTTAAACCAGAATTTATTAACCGTATTGATGAAATAATTGTCTTTAATTCTCTATCTAAAGAAGTTATTCACGAAATTTTAGATAAAATTATTCAAGATATTGAATTAAGATTAAAAGATAAAAGGATTAAACTCGAATTAACTGATAAAGCTAAAGAATTTATTATCAAGAACTCTTATGATGAAAGATATGGAGCTAGACCAATAAAAAGATATGTATCACGCAATTTAGAAACCTTAATTGCTCAAAATATTATTTTAGATAAAATTAAATTTGATTCCAAAATAATTGTTGATTGTCTTAACAATGAACTTGTCATTAATTAAAAATTTTTACTAGAAATAATTTTTTAAAAATGCTATATTATTAAGGTATTTGTAGTAAAGACACATGTAAAGTTCTTTAAAGAACTTGTAAATCTGATTACGATTACTATAAAGTATGAGGATTTAAAAACATGGGTCTTTTTTGTTTGAGAAAGGAGGTTTTTATGCCTGCAAATCGCAAAGAAGGTCTTATTTATGCTCTTATAACCGTTTTAATAACAGTTCCTTGTTTTGTTTTTTATTGTTTGAGCATTGAAAATGGTGGTCTATTAAATGTAAATGTTAATTTTGCTTTATTATTAATTCCTATTGAATTTACTTTAGCTTATTTATCGGAAATTTTTATTGGTAGTCCCCTATCTACTAAATTAGCTTTAAAAACTATTTCGCCCAAAGAATACAAACCAATGATTGTCGAAACGGCTATAATTTGTGCTACAGTTTGTATCATGTGCCCTCTTATGAGCTTTTATGCCACCATTTTATATAAGGGTATTTTTCCCGCTTTTGTCTTTCATAAAAGTATAACTTTAATTAGTTTTTTAAAGTGTTTTATTCCTAATTTTTTGCAAACTGTAGTTATTAATTTCCCTTTTGCTTTATTAGGACAATTATTTTTAATTCAACCAATTACCAGAAGAATATTTAAATTTATTTTTCACAAATAATTTAAATGTTTTTTGTATAATAACATTTTAAAAGCTTATACTAAATTTAGGTGATTTTAAATGATTATAGTAAAACGCTCTTTAGTGATGTTTATTACTCTATTTTTAATAGTTAAAGTTCTAGGCAAAAAACAAATTAAAAATTTAACTTTATATGATTATATTTTAAGTATTACGATTGGTTCAATCGCTGGTGATACAATAATTAGTTTAGACACGCCTTTACGAGATGGAGTTTTAGCTTTATTAATATTTGGATTTATTGGCTATATTACTTCTTATATTACTTTTCATAGTCATACAGTTGAAGAAATGGTTGATGGTGAACCCTTAGTTTTATATGAAAATAACGATTTTAATTATCATAATCTCGAAATTTCTAAATTAAGTGTGGCTAAAGTTTTAGAACAATGTCGTTTAAAAAATTGTTTTGATATTAGTGAATTAGAATGTGCGGTTTTAGAAACATCCGGAGATATTTCAATTTTATTAAAAGGAACTCACCAACCCTTAACTAGTAATGATATTAAAAAAGATATTCAAAAAAATAGTAAAAAACAAACTTTAAGCAATCAAATTATTGTCGATGGTATTTTAAATGAACAAGAATTAAAAAAAGCTCACAAAAATAAAGATTGGCTTACTAAATATTTAACTGATAATAAGAAAAAATTAGAAGATATTTCTCTTCTAACCATTGATAAAAATAATAAAATTACCATATATCAAAAGACCAATAGCTAAATTGGTTTTTTTATTGTACAATATTAAACGAGGAGGTTTTATTTTATGAAATATAATTATCCAGTGAAATATACAGCAATGCCAATTAACGAACAAGTTGGTTGGAGCCCTGGATTACATGGATTAGAAAGAGAATACGAGGTAGTTTGTTATATAGTATCAAAATGTTTCCTAATAAGTGATAGGACAAAATACAAAGAAAATGGTAAACAGGAAAAGGAATATGAGGTTGTATTTCTCTACCAAAAAAGCATATTCGATTATCGTTGGGAAAGAGTTACACCAGCTTTTAATAATAGATGTATTAATTCAAATCGGGTTGAAAAAGTATTTGATAGTTATAACAAAGCTTTAGAATATGTAAAAAAGAAAAATGAAGAATTATGTGATCTTTATATATCATCAGAAAAAATACAAGAATTTAATGATAGATTATCTAGATATAAATTACTAGAACAACAAATTTTAGATAATACATCTAATTTAGATCAATCACATGTAAAAGTATTAGATGAATTAATAATAAATAGTGGTGATAAATTTAAAATTTACCATAGCAATTTATATGAATATTTAAATTATTTAACTAATTCAAGATTTATAGTATATTCTATATCTGCCAATCAATATAATAAATTATTAGAATTTGCTAATAATCAAGATTCACTAAATATTTCAAGTATTATTAAAAATGCTACGCCAATTTTATATCATGACTATAAAATAAATGATAAAAATATTATGATTATTGATAAAAATGGTAATGTTTTATATTATATAAATGAATGGAAAACTTTAATCAGTAATGATACACAAGAATTACCAGATATTAATTTAAGTTCTCTAGATAATAATACAGAATGTTGTTTTACGACTGAAACACTAGAAGATATATTACTAAGTTATAACCAATATCAAAATAAATATATAAATCCAAATAAAATTCAAGGACCAGTTTTAAAAAGAACTTCGTCTAGTAGATAAAAAATTAGAAGATATTTCTATTCTAATTATTAACAAAAACAATAAATTACAATATATCAAAAAAACCAATAGCTAAATTGGTTTTTTATATACTTTTTTAATTATTATTAGAACTCTGCGCGTAGGCAACAATTTGCAATATTCGATAAATTAATTCAAGTAATGAAACAATCATATTATTTACATATTCAATATTATATAACTTAAATAATTTTTTTAACATTGTTAGTTCTTCATCAGTAGCCATATTGCTATTTTTTAATACTTCATAAGCCTTATTTTGAGCTTTAACTTCTGTTTTAAGAACTTTAATTGACATAATGAAAGAAATTAAATAGATTATAAATCCTAATGAAGTAAAAGCTATAGTAAATGGTGCAGATGGAGTTTTTAATATTAATACATCAAGTAAAAAACCAATTAATACTAATGGTATTAAAGCTAATGGTCCAAAATAAATAAGTGGTGTTAATTTTATTCTCGTTTTCATATCAGGGTCATTTTCTTTGTCCAAAATTGCTAAACATGATTTTTGAGAAGCCATTGCTAAAGAGGCTATGCTATCCTTTTTCCAGGTTAATCTTCTTAATCTAACCTTTTTAAAAAAGTGACTATAACTGTTACCAAAAAGCATTGAACCACTAGATTTTACTTTTATTTTTTGTAAATCATTATCATCTAGTATTTTTCGAGCAATATCTTGGCCCGTCATTTCTAAACTATTTTTCTTTTTGTTGTATTTATGATATTTTATAGCTAAAAATATTTGAACTATTAAAGCAAAAACTGATACAACTGCTATTATTATCAAAATAATTCCCATTAAAACTACTACAATATCAGATACATTATTTAAGTTAAAATCTACCGTACTTTCTACAATATTTCTAAAAGTATCTGCCATTTTTATTCCTCCTTATTACCCTGGTAGTGTGCATAGTTTTAATGCAAACTACCTGTTTTTTCTTTTATTTATCAGTATTTTTTCTATATTTTTTTTAT
>CANPXJ010000070.1 GCA_947585915.1 uncultured Bacilli bacterium
TTACTATTTCTTCTTTTTAATTTCTTTATTTCTTTTTTTGCATTAAACTTTTTTAATCCCACTTTGATCACCTTTTTTACTTTTCTACTCCAATTATACCCCCCCCCTAAAGCCAATTGTCAACATTTTGAGATTAAAAAAATCAAGAAATAAATCTTGATTAACTTTTTACAATATCCATAGCTTTACGCATTTTTTGATCGTATTTAACCATCTCAATACCACCAAATTCTTTTTCAACTTCCTCTGGTTTCATATTGTAGTCTTTAGCCAATTTCTTAATTTCATCTTTGGCTTCTTTATCACTAACTTCTATCTTTTCTTTATCGATAACTTCTTCTAATAAGTAACGATATTTAACTCTTTTTTGAGCTTCACTCTCCATTTGTTTATGTAAATCGTCATGAGTTTGACCACTAAATTCCATATACTGTTCTAAACTTAAACCTTGCATACGTAACCTATCTTCAAATTGATGGATCATGTGATGAACCTCTTCATCAACTATTTCTTCATTTAAATCAATTTGCATATTTTCTGCAGCTTTATCTAAACATTCATTCATATATTTATCTTCAATAGTAGTTTCTTTACGTTTTTTTATTTCTTCTTCTACCTTTTTATTAAATTCTTCTTCCGTTTTAACATCATCATAACCTAAATCTTTATAAAACTCTTCATTAATTTCTGGTAAAATTCTTTGTTTTAATTCTTGAAGTTTAACTTTAAAGGTAACATCTTTATTTTGTAATTCTTTGGTGTAATTTTCAGGAAATTTAAGATTAATTTCTTTTTCTTCTCCAATCTTCATTCCCACAATGGCTTCTTCAAAACCAGGAATAAAAGTATGAGACCCTAATTCTAGTGGATAATTTTCGCCACTTCCACCTTCTAATTTTTTACCATCAACTACCCCTTCGAAGTCAATAATAGCTGTATTTCCTTCTTCAGCTTTTCCTTCTTCTTTAGGAGCAATTTCGGCAAATTTATTTTGTAAGTTTTTAATTTCTTCTTCTAATTCTTTTTTGCTTACTTTATTTGCTTCTTTTTTAATACCTAAATTCTTATATTCACCTAATTTAATTTCAGGTTTAGAAATAATAACAAATTTAAACTCTACTTCTTTAGGAGTTATATTAGTAACATCGATTTTTGGTTCTACTACAGGTATTACTTTTTCCTTATCTAAGGCTTCCTTATAAGCACTACCAACTGCAGCATCAACAGCATCCATATATAAAGATTCAATTCCGGCTTTTTTAATATAAATATCTTTTGGAACAGCGCCTTTTCTAAAACCATCCATTTTTATATCTTTACGTTTTTTATTAAACGCAGCATTTAGATAGTCTTCCCATTTTTTTCCTTTTATAGAAATTGTTATTTCATGTACATTTTTTTTCATTTTCTTCCTCCAACTACATTTTGTATTATAAACTATTACATTTATTATTACAATATTTTTATATATAATATTTTGGGGTTATTGTCCTAATCAACTGATTTTTAACTTCTTCAACATTGGTATTAGATATACGAGTTGCGGCAGAATATTGATTTCCACCACCCTTTAACTCTTTCATAATTTCACCAACATTTACACTACCTTTTCCTCTAGCACTTACAGACACAGTATCTTCGTCGATACGGCCTATAGCAAACGAAGCTGCTACACGATACTTTAATAAATAATCAGCAACTTTCGCCAATTCCTCTTTTGTATATACAATATTTTCATCAGCTGCAGCAAAAGCCATTACTATATCTATCATGTTTGTTCTACTTACTAACTCTTGTACTTTACGATCACTATAGAAATCTTCAGTAAATAGTTCATTTACTTTATTCATGTCTCCACCTTTTTCAAGCAATTTACTTACTATATTAAAGGTTGTAGCTTTTGCACTTTTAGATGTTAAGCGATTTGTATCTAAATAAATTCCAGCTAAAAGGTACGTAGCCATTTCTGGAGTTATTTTTATACGATATAAACATAGTAATTTCGTAATTATTTCTGAAGCAGATGAAATATCAGTAATATATTTATAATTAGCATTTAAAGTTTCTTCGCCTTCTTGATGATGATCAATTATTAATACCTTCTCTTTTTCTAATTCCTCTCTTAAAGCAATTAAATTCCTTTTATTTACATCGGTTAATATAAAATGATCATTCTCATTTTTAGTTTTCAAATATCCTTTATAATCTATTATTTTCTGTTTATTTTCATCGACAATTTTTTTTTACACCCTGATCCATACTTAATCCGGGATCATCAACTAATATCACAGATTCTTTTTTTAGTCTCGTTGCAATAAGATTAAGACCTAAAGCAGATGCTATAGCATCAAAATCTATTCCTAAATGAGGAACTATAACTACTCTTTTTGATTTTAATATATGACTTTCTAAATTCACTTTTAAATTCTTTATATCATCCATTTATTTAAACCCACCTTAAGCAATTGCTTCTATTTTAACATCAAACGAACCAGTTGGGGTTTTAACTGTTACAATATCGTTTACTTTTTTACCAATGACAGCTGAACCAATTGGTGATTCATTTGAAATCTTATTGTTAAATGGATCAGCTTCTAAAGAACCAACAATTTTGTATTCTTCACTTTCATCATCATCAACATAACTAATTGTGACAGTTGAGCCAACACTTACAACATCTTTATTATTTTCAGAAATTATTTTCGCATTTTCAAGCTTAAACTCTAACTCTTTAATGCGACCTTCTAATTTAGCTTGTGCATCCCTAGCTGCATCATAATCAGCATTTTCGGATAAATCCCCTAAAGCACGTGCTTCTTTTAAGGCTTTTATAACCTCTGGTCTTTTATTTATTTTTAAATCATTTAACTCCGTTTCTAATTCTAAATACCCTTCAGCAGTTAATAGTATTTCTTGTTTTTGGGTCATTTTTCTCACCTCTATAAATTTTCTTGCATAAGCTTACTACAAATATGAAGAAATGTCAAATTTTTTTAGACGAAATATATCATTTTCTTTTAACTCTATTTCACATGGCATTACCACTTGCATTTGTGGGTGTCTTGCTATTTGTATTTCTTGCATATCTTCATCAAACATTTTATTCACTTTAAATTCAATTGGTTCCATGTTAGGACCGAAAACTTCTAATACATCTCCTATTTTAAAGTAATTTCTTTGTTCGATTGTTACTAATTTTTTTTCTTTATCATAACTTTTAACTAGACCGATAAAATCTTGGTTAGATTCCTCCTGTCTACCTAAAAAATATTGCTCTTTATGGGTTGGTAATTTATCATAAAATTGAGCAGTTGATTCTCGATTAGCGCATCTATTTAAAATATCTTGATAATATTTAATATATGCAGTAGTTAACGCATTATGTTCTATTTTATCAATTATAAAACGATAGACATTTAAAACTGTGGCCACATAATACACCGAACGCATTCTTCCTTCAATCTTAAAGGAATTGACACCAATATCAATCATATCTTGAATAAAAGCTACCATATTTAAATCTTTAGGAGTAATACTAAAAACTTTATCACTACCATGTATCTCAAAACACCAACGACATATCTGGGCGCACCCTCCTCGATTAGAGTCTCGATTCGTAAAACAATTTGACAAAACACACTTTCCCGAAAAACTACTACACATTGCTCCATGAATAAACACTTCTAAATCTAAATTAGTTGCCTTTTTTATTTTCTTTATGTCTTCTTTATGAGCCTCACGAGCCAAAACTATTCTTTTTACTCCTTCTTTTTTATAAAAAAGTGCACTACTAGCATTTAAAATACTAGCTTGGGTAGATAAATGAACTTCTAAATTAATTTTTTCTTTTTTTAATATTTCCATAACAGCTATATCACTTACAATAATAGCATCGACTTTAATTTTTTCTAATTGTTTTAAATAATTTTTTAATCCTGGTAAATCTTCATTATGAAAAACAATATTAACTGTCACATAAACTTTTTTATTAAGTTCATGAGCGTAGCTAACTGCTTCTTTAATCTCATCTAAAGTAAAATTTTTAGCATTTGCTCTTAAACTATAATCTTTGCCACCAATATAAACAGCATCGGCTCCATATAAAAAAGCTAATTTCAATCTTTCTAAATCACCAGCTGGGGCGAGTAACTCTACTTTATTCATCTAAATCACCAATTTTATAAACTGTTTTTTTGTTTAAAAAACTATTACTATCCTTTTCATTTTTATTTTCTAGGGTCTTAAATATCTCATCAATTTCTAAAAAAGTTGTATTAATATAATAAAATTTAATATTTTCTTTTAAATTTAAAAGAGTCAAATTATTATAAATATGTTCATCAAAAATAATAGTTCCAAATTCGTTTTCTTTAATTTTTAATTTTTTGTGAGTTACTTGTTCTTTTATTTCATTATTTAAAGATAATTTTAAATTAAACTCTTTATTATAATTAGTTATTAAATTACGCCTAGAATACATTATTTGATTATAACCATATACTGGTAAAATAACATTTTTATCTACTTTTTTTAGAATCTCTTCTATTTCTTCTAAAGTAATCTCATTAGATATTACAACACTATCAATTCCTCTTTTTAAAAAAGCATTAATAGATAAATAATTAGTAGCAAAATGATTAGGAAAATATATTTTTTCTATAGATTTATCTATAACCGATAATACTCCTAAATCTTCAAAAAATATTCCTTTTAGATATATAGTATTTATTTTTTTTAATTCTTTTTCTAACTCATTTAAAGCTTTATTATCTAATATTCTATTTATTAAAAGATAAAAATTATGTTTTATTTTTAAAATATCATTTAATTCAATTTCATCATAACCAACACAAAAATTTTTTAAAGGAACTAAAAAGTTTTTTAAGCCTTTTTGGTTATATATATCGATTTCATCTATTTTTTTGATATTAACAATAATTTTATCTTTCATGAGATTCACCTTATTTATCAGATTTTTATTTTTTCAATTATTTCATTTAATTTCATACCATGAGATGCTTTAAATAAAACCACATCATTAGGCTCTAAAAGTTCTTTTATTTTAATACTTGCCTCTTCATTTGTCAAAAAAGAATATATATTATTTTCTTTCATATTTTCCTTTAAAGCTTGCATAGCAATATTTTTAGCATTAGGGCCAACAGTTATTAATATATCAATTTTATTTTTAACAACAGCTTTTCCTACTTCTTCATGAAGATTAGTAGAATAATCTCCTAGTTCTAACATATCACCTAAAACCGCTATTTTTCGATTTTTATATTTGCCTAAAACTTCTAATGAAGATTTCATTGAATCAACTGAGGCATTATAGGCATCATTTATAACTTTAATATTATTATTTATTTTTAAATATTCTAAACGATTTTTCGAAAGTTCAAAACTACTAATTCCCTTTATAATTAAAGATACATCTATATTAAGTAAAATTCCCACCGCAAAAGCAATTAAACTATTATAAACAAATACACGTCCAGGAATATTACAAGTAACTTTATAAGTCTTATTTTGATAGTTTATATTAAAAGTAGAATGATTTTCAGCTAAAGAAATATCAGTAGCAGTTATATCACTAGGGTTATCAATACCTATTGTCATTATTTTACCTTTATTGTTTAAATTATTATAATAGTTATGTAATAAATCATTATCATTATTAATAATTAAGATACCTTCTTTATCCATACCATTTAAAATTTCTAATTTAGCTTTTAAAATATTTTCTCTTGAACCTAAATTACCAATATGAGCTGTTCCCACATTTGTAATAATACTAATATTAGGTTTAGCAATATGAGAAAGATAATCAATTTCTCCTAAATGATTCATTCCCATTTCAATAACAGCTACATCCTCACCATTAAGACGCAGTAAAGTAAGAGGAAGACCAATATCATTATTGAAATTACCTTCTGTTTTTAAAGTTTTAAATTTTTTGTTTATAACACTATAAACCATGTCTTTAGTTGAAGTTTTTCCAACACTGCCTGTTATACCAACTATTTTAGCATTAGATTCTATTCTTTTATAAGTGGCTAATTCTTTTAAAGCTTTTTTAGAGTTTTTTACTATAATTATTGGTTTATTAGACTTAGAAATAGAATTATTTTGCCAATATTCTTCCTCAATTATGACAGCATTAGCTCCTTTTTTAAAAGCTTCATCATAAAAAGCACTACCATCAAAATTAGCCCCTTTAATGCCAATGTAGCACGCTTTATTAATTATTTTTCGAGTATCATTAGTAAATGTTTCACATATAATATCATCTTGACCACAATATAGTTTTGCTTTACAAATATTAACAATCTCTTTGACAGTAAACCCTTTTTTCATTTGTTCCCTCCATCACTTTAATCTTAACATAAAATCTTATGTAAAGTAAATTGGATGTATTCCCTATTGCAAAATAAAAAAAGTTGTAATACAATTTAGATGGATGCATCAAGGCTATGGCCAAGATGACTTTCCACTTTTGTGTAAAGCCATCTAATGACCCCCTGTGGTCATTAGATGCTTTTTTGATGTAGGTATCTAAGTTGTTAGTGTGTATCAACCAAGAAGTATTATATTAAAACTAAAATAAGCGCTACAAACAAAAAAATAATGATTATTTGATAAAATACTTTATCACACATAACTATCACCTTTCCTTTTTAGGGAAAGACATCTTGACCAACAGTTCCTTGGTGCATCAAAATTAAATTACTACATTTCAAAAAATTTGTAAAATCACTATTTTTACTTTTTTGAATGTTTTTTGCAACAATTTTTTATTTTTCTCTTACATAAAAAAAGATAATTGACTAAAATTATTTACTAAATGAATTTTTTATACAATTTTAAAATTTTACGTATAAAAAAAATTAACGTAAAAAAAATTAATCGCAAATTTTTAGACTAAATGCAGGTTTATAAAAATTTGTTTAATTTACTAGACTTATTTCAGGTTTAAAACAAAAA
>CANPXJ010000071.1 GCA_947585915.1 uncultured Bacilli bacterium
CCCCTTAAATAGAAAAAATCCTTTCAATAAGGATTTATAAGTCTAATAATTATATGCTAACCAATCCCCATTGATATTTGAATTCTAACATAAATTCACATTTTTGTCAAATTTTCACACCAACACTATGGCAATCGCATAAAAAATTTATTCAAAAAATATTGACACGATTTAATTTTCAATATGAATTTTGTGAAACATTATGAAATTTTGAAAATTAAATCAAGGGTACAAGCCCCGCAATCTTGTTGCGAGGAATAAAAATTGATTTAATTCCTATTCAAGCTCCGTTGCTTGCGACGGGGTAATTGACAAGTATTAATTCCTTATAAATAAAAAAAATAGTATAATTCTCTATTATTGATATTATTTCATTAGTATTAATATTTACATTGAGCAATTATTAGTTTTTTTACTAAACTGATTTTTAAGGTCAATTAAGGGTTTTACGTCAAATTTTTATGCGTTTGCCTTAATTTGGTTTTATTAATTTTCTATCTATGCCACCACTAGTTTGTCTATATAATTGAGCATATTTCATAGTATCTTTTTCTATTTGCATATATTCCTTCCTTTTAATTAATTCTATTAATAGCTTATTATGTCCAAGTAATTTATTCATTTTTTGAATATAAAGTATGTCTTTTGTTTTATATAGAGCATCCTCGAGTTTGGACATAGTGACTCCAATAACATTTTCAGCAAACATATAAATATAATAAGCGTTTTGGGTTTTGATAATTGCATCTTCTAATTTAGAAAGGCAAGCATTTGGGAAACGAAAAGCAAATTTGTAAATAAATTCAGCATTATTAGTATTGATGATAGCATCTTCTAAATTTTCAATATTTGTTCCACCTTTAACATGCCAAGCAAATCTATAAAGATATTTAGCATTTTGGGTTTTGATAATCGCTTCTTCATTCTTAGCAACATCTGCTCCATAAAGTTTGCAAATTTGGTAATATATTTAGCATTACGAGTAGCAATTATGGCATCTTCTAGTTTAGATATATTTGCAAAACTAATATTTAAATAATATTCATAAATCCACCTAACATCTTTCGTTTTAATTATTGCCTCTTCCAACTCAGGTTTATTTTCACCATAAATACTAAATGCAAATTTATAGATATACTCTGCATTATTAGTAGCAATAATAGCATCTTCAAATTCATAAGATTCATCAAAATACAAAATAGCAAATTTATACAAATATTCAGCATTTTGACTTTTGATTAAAGTTTCTTTAAATCGTGAAATGTTAAACTCATTTTTAAATCTTAACGCATATCCAAACATGTACTCAATATTTTGAGTAGCTGCTAAAGCAGTTGCTAACTTGGGTTTATTTATATTTTCGATAACCAAAGCAAAATCATAAATAATTTTGGCATTGTGAGTAGCTATTATAACATCTTCTGCTTCACAAACGGAAATAACATCATTTTTAACAAGTTTTATAAATCCTTCAAAATCTTCATTTAAAATTCTTTCAATATTTTTTTGAGCATTCATTTTAATCTATTCCCTTCTTGTAAAACCTATTATATTATAAGCAAGATAAAAAGCCAAGAAAAAATTAATGGAATTTTTCTTCTAAATATTTTTCATATTCACTTATTATGTTTAGTAATTCAGTTCCCGTTTTACACTGACAAACTTTGTTTTTCATTTCTTTACTTTTAGGCATACCTTTTAAATAATACAAAATATGACTACGAATTTCTAAGTTAGCTAGTTTTTCCCCTTTATATTTTAAAAGTAGTTGATAATGCTTTTTCATCATGGTTAATTTTTCTAAACTAGAGACTTCTTGAGGCATTTCCCCTTTTTCTAAATAATTTACACAATCTTTTATAAGCCACGGATTGCCTAAAACTCCTCTACCAATCATTATAGCATCGCAACCAGTTTCATTAAGCATTTTTTTGGCATCATAACAGCTTCTGATATCACCATTGCCAATAACGGGAATACTCACACTTTCTTTTACTTGTTTAATGATATTCCAATTTGCTTTACCGCTATATCCTTGGGTTTTCGTACGGGCATGAATAGCAATAGCCTTAGCTCCTGCTTCTTCACATATTTTAGCAATTAGAGGAGCATTTATATGTTCTTCATCCCATCCACTACGAATTTTTACTGTGACTGGAACATCTACGGTTTTAACTATTTCTGAAACTATTTGCCTTATTTTTTCCGGGTTTTTTAAAAGAGCACTACCAGCTTCATTTTTGATTGCCACTTTAGGAACAGGACAACCCATATTAATATCAATAATTTTCGCCCCATATTCCTTTACCAATATTAAAGCAGCTTTAGCCATCGTTTTAGGATTAGAGCCAAAAATTTGCATCGCAACTGGTATTTTTATATCTTCTAAACCTTTTAACATATCAAAAGTTTTTTTATTTCTTCTAACAATTGCTTCAGAACTTAAAAGTTCAGTTATTGCATAACCTAAAGAAAAATCTTCACCTATTTTAATAAAGGCGGCATCAGATACACCGGCCATTGGAGCTAGGACGACTTGATTTTTAATTTCGACATTACCAATTTTAAAGTTTGTCACTTACCTTTACCTCATCCCCATTATTTAATAAGAAAGCAAAAGCATCATCCGTATCAATATGCAACTCAAAATACCCATTATCACTTACTTTCGCTTGCGCCTCGATAATACCTTTTTTTACCCCATCAATTTTGACATATAAAGTTTGATCATCAACTACCTTATATTTTTGAGCATCACTTGGGGAAAAATGAACATGACGATTAGCTAAAATAACGCCCTCTTCTAAATCAACCTGACCTTTAGGTCCAATAATAGTTACCGGAACTGAACCTTTAATATCACCACTCTTGCGTACTGGTGGTTTGACTCCTAACTTACGCGCATCATTTGCCGATATTTCTACTTGATTATACTTTCTAAATGGACCAATAATTCGTAAATTTTTAAGTTCATTTTCCCCACATTTGATATCAACTGTTTGATTAGAAGCAAACTCGCCTATTTGATGTAATTTATTTTTTAAAGTTAATTCTTCAGCAAATAATTTTTCATATACTTCCTTAGTTAAGTGAACATGATGATTACTTACGCCTACTTTAGTAATTGTTTCCATAATTTACCTCTTTCCTTTTTAAATTATACTTTTAAATTAAAAAGAAAACAAGATTTATTCTTGCTTGCTTAATAGATTAATTGCATATAAGTAATAATTATTATTATCTTGTTTATAATCATAAGAAATTTGAGTCAGTTCCTTACCTTCAAAAGATATTTTTTCGATTAACGATAAAGTATCAGTATCTTGTTTTAAATCAATTAATTCTTTTTCAAATTCTTGAGAAGTTCCTCCACCTTCAATTGTAGCATAGACATATTTTTGCGAATCTTTATCATATACAAAATACTGAGCATAATTTATTTCAAAAGATTCAGTTTGTTGATACTTACCAGGGCCAAAAAGATTCTCAACACTATTTTTTAAATCTTCTTCTTTAAAAATATCAACAATATTTATATCTTCATCTCCTATTCCACTTCCACAATAATAATAAGAACTATTTACAATACTAGGATAATTACGACATACATCTTTTTCTACTTGATGAATATACAAATTTCGATATCCATAAAAATTTAAAATTTCCGGACTTAAATCAGATACTAAAACTTTCTCTTTGTTTATTGCCTGTTCAATTAACTCTTGATCAAAACTAGAATTACTTTTAATACTACTATATAACTTTTGAATAGTTGATGAGTTCAAATTTAGTTTTTCTTCTTCTTGTACTTCTTCTTTGATTTCTTTTTTTTCAGTTTTCTTTTCCTCATTTGCATTGTTAAAATATTTATCATAAACAATATAGCCCCCTAAAGCTAAAGATATTAGTATAAATATTATTAAAAATACACTTAATCCTTTATTACTTTTCTTTTCCACATTATCACTACCTATCTAGAACTAGTATAAAATTTTTATAAGTAGTTTACAAGGAAAAGTAAATTAAATTTTTAATTTTACATTTTAATTGACAGCCTATTGTAATCTTTAATTTTTTAAATATGCCTCAATAATTTTTTTATTATGTAAAAAACGACTATTATTAGGAGATTTCTCTAAAGCTCTTTTAACAAATATATAAGCTAAATCATAAACTTCTAAATTAGTATATGTTACTGATAATAAATCATCGATAGTTGCATCCCAACTAAAAGGTTCGTTGATATATGATTTATATTTACCTGTAATTTCTAAAGCTTTTAAACATAAATTTTTGACTTCTTGATAATTTTGATTAGTATATTCAAGCATAGCAAGTTCTACTAAAGGTTCACGTAAATATGGAGTTTCCTTTATTGCTTTTTGATACCACATTTTAGCTTCATCTATTCTATTTAAGCCAATGTAGGAACGAGCTATATATCGCATGGATGCACTTCTCTCATCTTTCCACGTTGCTGTTTTTAATTTTAAATGGTTAAGCAAAGTTTCAATACATTCATTGTATTTTCCATAATACATATACTCTCTTCCTAAATAATGCATATTTCGATCATCTTCCGGATCTTCTTTAACTGAAAGTTCTAATAATTCTAAATATTGACCTCTTGATTTCGTATGATCAGGATAATGATTTAAAGTTATTTCATCAGTTGTTACAAATTTTTCTTCATAATCACACTTTAAAACTTCATGAACAGGATGAGTCCATTTATATCCTTTTCTTTTATGAATTTTATCTGTATAAAAATTAACAGCAGGTTTATTATTTTCATCAAAACTCCAATTATAATTGTATCTAACTCTCGTATTTCCTTCCCATATTTTTTCTAGTGTTGCTCTCCACCCTTTAACAAAAACTTCATCTAAATCGGTACATACACAAATATCGCAATCATCAGGAACTAAATCTAAAGATAAATTACGAGCTACATCAAAACGCCATGGTTTTATTTCTTTAATTTTAACTTTAACTCCTAATTTTTTTAATTCTTCTACCGTTTTATCAGTAGAACCTGTATCTAAGACATATATTTCATCTGCTTCTTTCATCGATTCATGCCAACGTTTAACAAATTTTTCTTCATTTTTAGTAATTGCATAGACGCAAACTTTATATTTATTCATAGTTCACCTCGTTAATTTATATGAAAAAAGAACTATTTTTAGTAGTTCTTAATATTACGTATAATATCAACTTACAAGAATATATTTTGATAATTCACTTTCATTTTTTACTTATTTCATTTTTTTATCTATTTTTAAATAGTTAATAAAGTTTTTATCGTTCAAATTCTTAATTTTCTATTACTTGATATGGATTTTCTTTCGTTCCCTCTCCTGTCACTTTAACATCTGGTTTTAGGTTTATCACAGGATGCACGTAAGAAGTTTGATCATCAGAACCTGTATAATTATTAAGAACTCCAAGATTTAATATTATTATATATGCTTGGTGTTCATTAACACGAAAAAACCAAGGTGATAATGTCCAAGAATAATGCTCATTAAAATATAAATAATTAGTATCAATTGTAGTAGAATCAGACCATGTCCATGCTAATCCTGCCATATTTAATTCATCTGCTGATAATAATCCGATTTTTAATTTATATACTCCACCATATAATTGTAAACTTCCATCTTCTTCTGCTGGATTCGGACATCTTAAACTTGGTTGGTTATTATACAGTCTCCGTGGTGTTCCAAAATTATAATCGCTTGTTCCATTTTCATACATTGAAGTATCATTACAAAAATAACTTGTTGCTATTTTAGTATCATGTCTAGACAAATTACTTTGATACCAATCTTCTAAATAGCTTTTTATTATACTTGGTGTTCCCTCTTCTTTAGTACACGGATTATCTTTCGTACAAGCACGCTCATTATCATAGGTATAACCTGCTGCTTTTATATTATTGTTGTTATTACTATTACTATAATTATACCGACTTTGTCCTACTGATTCCTGACTAACGAGTCTTATACTTCCATCTCCATTGATTCGTACTATTCTCCATATTAAATCATCTTCTTCTTGATTATTAATAGTCTTTCCCTTTCCAAACTTAACATAGTTGTTTTCTACTGCTCCTCGAAAATAATAACTTTCTCCTTCATTATCTTCGGATTTATATAAGCCACTTAATTTCTTTATTTCTTCTTCACTTGTATTTGCATTGGGAAAGCCTATACTAAAGTCTGGTTCTTCTTCTATTACTTTATTTTCTTTTATTATCTTTCCGGCTAATAACTTATCATTTATTTTTG
>CANPXJ010000072.1 GCA_947585915.1 uncultured Bacilli bacterium
TAAACTTTATAATTGCACTAAAAAGGAATCCCGTAGGGATTCGCAATGAAAAAATTTATTTTTTCATTTCTTCTTGTATTTAGTTATTAAATACCTAAAAAAATTGGTATAAATACGGTATAAAAATAATATTAGGTTATATCCTACATAATGGGAGGATTAAAATTATGAGAAAACCTGATATTATCATGAAAGAGGGAAGTACCTTATTAATTGAGGCTGTTAATAAAGAACGAATAGAATTAACTTTTAAGAATAACATTTTAAAAGTTGATGGTGTCAAAAAGGAAGAAATAGAACAATTTATAATTGGTCAAAAAAATTATTTTATTACTAAAAATAATAAAGAACATCCATATGTAAAGCATCATTATGAAATATATAAAAAAAATTAAAAAAATATGTATAAATTAAAATAAACTCCATATAATACTAATGTCATATAAATTAATTATTATTTTATATGACAAGTTTGAAATCCTATCATGTAATTTATGATAGGATTTTTTTATAAATTTTTGATTTTTTCATAATATTTATATATACTAGTAAAGTGATGAGATATGAATATATTTAATACAATAAATAATTACATTGATATAATTTTAAATAGTTTAGGCATTTATGGGCCTCTGCTTGGTTGTTTTTTGATATGTGTTGAATCTATTTTACCATTCTTACCTCTATCGGCTTTTATAACTTTAAATTTTATTGCTTTTGGTAATTTATGGGGATTTTTAATATCATGGTTTTTCACAATTCTTGGTTGTATGTTATCATTTACTTTATGCCGAAAAAAAATAAAAGGATGGGTTGATAAAAAAAGAAAAGACAAAAAGAAATTAAATAAAATAATGAAAAACATTGAAAAAATTAACTTTTCTGGTTTAGTAACTATTATTGCCATTCCTTTTACACCTGCTTTTTTAGTTAATATTGCCGCCGGATTAACAAAAATGAGTTATAAAAGGTTTCTTTTTGCTTTAATTATTGGTAAAATGTTTTTAGTGTACTTTTGGGGATTTATTGGTGTTTCCTTAATTGAGAGTTTAAATCATCCAATTGTCCTTGTTAAAACAGGTGTTTTGTTATTAATAGCCTATATAATAAGTAGAGTAGTGAGTCATAGATTTAATTTAGATTAGAGGTAGTTTATGGAGTATGTAATAATTGGATTATTAATTTTAACAATTGTTTTATTAATCATTTTAATAATTAAAAGTAGTTCTTCGAATTCTATTACTTTTAAACTTGGTAAATTTGAAACTGACATTACTAAAGAAATTGGGGATTTTAAATTAGAATTTGCTAGTTTTCTTCATAAAGATTTTGAAACTTTAAATGAGAAAATTGAACATAAATTACTAACTATAAATGAAAAGGTAAATGAAAGAATAGACCAAAACTTTGAAAAAACAAATAAAACTTTTAACAATATTTTAGAACGAATTTCTAAAATAGATGAAGCTCAGAAAAAAATAGATGGTTTATCAAGTGAAATTATAAGTTTACAAAGTGTTTTAACTGATAAAAAAACGCGAGGTATATTTGGTGAGGTCAATCTTAATTATATTTTAACTAGTGTTTTTGGGGAAAAGAATGATAGAATCTATAAAATTCAATATAAACTTTCTAATAATTATATTGCTGATGCTGTAGTGTTTGCTCCTAATCCTTTAGGAACAATTGCGATAGATTCTAAATTTCCTTTAGAAAACTATCAAAAAATGACAGATAAAACATTAAGTAAAGACCAAAGAGAGATGGCTTTAAAATTATTTAAAAACGATGTTAAAAAGCATATTGATGCGATAAGTACTAAATATATTATTGAAGGTCAAACAGCCAATGAGGCCATTATGTTTTTGCCAGCCGAAGCAATTTTTGCGGAGATTAATGCTTATCACTCTGATTTATTAAACTATGCTTATAATAAAAAAGTATGGTTAACATCACCAACAACTTTAATGAGTACTTTAACTATTATTCAAATGATTTTAAAAAATATGGAACGAGATAAATATGCTAAAGTGATTCATGAAGAATTAAATAAGCTCGGAATAGAGTTTGATAAATATAAAATTAGATGGGATAAACTTGCCCGTAGTATTGATTCGGTTTCTAAAGATGTTAAAGATATAAATATTACAACTAATAAAATAACTAAAAGATTTAATTCAATTAGTAATGTTAATTTAGAACAAAATTTAATTGAAAGTAAAAAGGAAGAAGAATAAAGAGGTAGTATATGCAAGATTTAGTAAAAAAAAGAAGTTTTCGAGGAATTTTAATTAACTTATTTTTATTTCCAACAATTACTGTTTTAGTAATTATAGGCTTTAATTCTAATTATTTAATTAAAAGATTTGCTCACTATTTATTATTTGTGTTTGATTCATTAATTTTAGTTTCTTTTATCGTGTGTATTATAGTTTTTATAAAACACCGTAAAGCTATAACGAAAAAAATTAAATTGTGGTTAAAGATTCTTTTAATTTTCCTAGCAACGATTTATATTGCTGGTTGTGCTACTTTTATTTTCTTACTTTATGGACCTTATGATAAGTTTAGAGTTTGGTTAATTACTACGGCGATGCAAACAATGAATCATCAATATTTATGTAAATGGTTTTATAATGATAAACAAATAGAGGAAGTTTTAGATAATAATAAAGTTATTGAAAGTGGCGAAAGTACTGATGCTTCCATGGTTAGTAAAAAAAGAGCAACTAAATTTAAAGATAAATATGATAAAGAAATATTAGATGTTGATATCGATTTGCCATATAAAATTATTGAGCTAGATGTTAATGGTTGTAAAGGGTATCTTGCGGCCATATATGACCCATCTAAAGTAAAATTAGCAGTTACTTCTAAATTAGGAAGAAGTGGTCAATATGTAACGAAAATGGCTCAAGATCATGATGCCTTGTTAGCTATCAATGCTGGTGGTTTTTATGACCCTAATTATAGTAGTACTGGGGGAATGCCTACGAGCATTACGATATCGGATGGTAAAATAGTAACTAATAATACTTATAGTAGTTATAATCAAGGGGGAGGAATTATAGGCTTCAATAAAGATGATGTTCTAGTTTTACTTAAAAATACCTCAGCTACCCAAGCAATCAATATGGGTGTTCGTGATGCTGTTTCTTGGGGACCATTTTTAATAGTTAATGGTAAAGCTTCCTTTGTTCGTGGTAATGGGGGATGGGGTTATGCTGCCAGAAGTGCTATTGGTCAAAGAGAAGATGGTATAGTTTTACTTTTAGTTATTTCTTCTAACCAAATTCGTACTAAAGGAGCCGACATGGTAGATTTAGTAGATATAATGAAGAGATATCATGCTATCAATGCTGCTAATTTAGATGGAGGTACATCTAGTGTAATGGTTTTACCAAAATTAATTGCTCAAAAAGAATATGATTCACCATGTAGTGATTATAGTAGTGATAAATATTGTTGGATTAATACACCGTATGATTCAACGGGAGCAAAACAAACAAGACCAATTGCTGATGCTTGGATTGTAGAAAAATAGTATTTATTAAATTTAGGTGATGTAAATTTGAAAATTATAACGATTTGTGGAAGTATGAAATTTGTGCAAGAAATGATGAAAATATCAGAAAAAATAGAATTGCAAGGTAATGTAGTATTAATGCCTATTTATAATCCTTCTCGACCTAATAAAAACTCATTTACTCAAGAAGAAATTATAATGCTTGATAAAATGCACAGAGAAAGAATTAAACTTTCTGATGCTATCTTAGTTGTTACGGCTACATTGGAGATAGTACAAAAAGTGAGATTGAGTTTGCTAAAACATTAAAGAAAGAAATCATTTATTATTCAGATTTGATAAAGTAAATTGTATTAAAAAGAGGAGATAATCATGCCTAAAATTGATTTAAAGAAAATAAAAATTAGAACATGTAATAGTAATGATGTTCAAGATATTTATAATATTCAAGAAGAAGTAATTAAGTACTTTAAAGCGGATGAAAAAGGATATTTTTTACCTTTTAAGTTAGAGAGTTATTTAAGAATTGTTACCAATCCAATAAAAGATGGAGAAATCTATGGAGCATTCTATAACAATAAAATGATAGCATGGATTTTCTTATCAGTTTCTCCTAGAATGGAACAAATAAAAAGCTTTATTCCAAATATCAAAGGAAAATGTGCTGATATCGATGGAGTTATAGTTTTACCAGAATATAGAGGTAATGGCTTGCAAAAATTACTAATTAAATATTTAGAAAAGAAAGCCAAAGAAAAAGAAATTTCTAATATAATTGCCGAAGTAACCTTTGGCAATAAATATAGTTTGAGTAATTTACAAGATTTAGGATATGAAATTAAAACTTGGTATGAAAAAGATGGAAAAATTAAAAGAAATATTCTATTAAAGAAAATTTCTTTAGATTAAAAGTAATTTGGATTTATCTAAAATAAATTAAAGTAAATATTCCTAATATTAAACAATAAATAGAAAATTTCCATAACTTACCATCTTTAACTAATTTTGATAACCAAAGATAAGCAAAGTAAGTAACAACTAGGGAACATAAAAAACCAGCCATATAAGGAATTAAAACGCTTCCTAATTGATTATCTTTAATGATATCAATTGCTCCTAAGCCAAAAGTAGCAATACTAACAGGGAAGTATAAGATAAATGTATATTTTAAAGCTGTTGTTCTTTTAAAATCACGAAGTAGACAACCTACTAATACCGTTCCACTTCGAGATATACCAGGAAAGATTGCTACAGCTTGTAAAAGACCAATATAAATAGCATCTTTATAAGTAATATCTTTATCTTCTTTACTACCTTTAATATTTTTAATAACAAATAAAGCTAATGCTGTAATCAAAAACGCTAAACCAACAATTTTAGGTGTTGATAAAAGATTTTCTATTTTATCTTTGAATAAAAGACCAATAATACCAGTAGGGATTGTACTAATAATTATTAACATCGCATATTTAAAAGCACTTTTATATTTCTTTTTTTTCTCATCTTTACCAAATATATAGCCAAAAAAACCTTTGATTAAATTAACAATATCTTTTCTAAAAATATATAAAATAGCTAAAAAAGAAGCAAAATTAACAACAATTTCAAAATTTAAATCATTAAACATATTAGTATTAAATAAATTTTTAAAAAGTAGTAAATGTCCACTTGATGATATTGGTAAAGGTTCTGTAATTCCTTGAATAATTCCTAATATCATATATTTTATTATTTCCATAAATCTCACCTATTATAATTATATAATAAAACTTTAATTTAAGAAATAAAATTAAATAGGTGATTTTTTGTGTGGCGTATTTTTTTATTTTTATTAGGAGTATTTATTTGTTCTTTAAGCCTTTCATGTATAATTTTATATTTAAATTTAATGACAATGGGGTATACTTTTTGGCAATATGTTAAATTTATTATTAGAAGTTTTTCTTGTAATAGTTTCCTTTTAGGAGTTTTATGCATATATTTATCAATAAAAAGGTGGGAAAAACATGAATTATTTTTACGATCTATTAATTAATCTAAGTGATGATGTACCATATAACTTTTTTGAGTGGAATAAAAACGATGATATTATGCATTTAAAAAAGATTCCGGTATTTAAAATAAATACGAATGATTTAAAAAACTTTCTTTCCTTTAATATAAAAGTTGGTGAAGAATTTTTAAAGGACATTGAAAACAAAACAGAAGGTTATGATAAAAATCTTATAAAATATATGGCTTTATTTACTGATAATAATAATTCTTTAGTTTTAGAATTTAATGAAGATGGTAAAGCAATTGCTAGAAGTAAATTATTGTTAGAAGAACAATTAGATTTAATGGAAATAGCTTATTCTTTAAAAAGAATAACAATTAATTATAAAAAATTGGATTTAATAAATCAAAATGATGAATTAAGACAAATTAAAGAATTAAAACATTTTTTAAATTTAGAAATTAAAACTTTATATGAAAATAATAATTTATCTAAATTAAGATATTTATATAATGAGGTATTTAATCAAGATAATAAGGATTTACTAAGTATTTATAAAGACTTAAAAAAAGAAATAAATAAGCAATTTAATGAAAATCATTTAAAGTTGTTTGATATTATTAAGCTTTCTTATAAACATTTATCAATTTAATGTATATAATCAAAAAAACTTGCCAAAATAGAAATGATAGTGTGAAAAGTTTTATGAAAAAATAGACACACTAGAAGAAAAAGATATTAAAATGAAAATTTTAATATAG
>CANPXJ010000073.1 GCA_947585915.1 uncultured Bacilli bacterium
AGTATAAATATATTAATGGAAGGGATAAAAAAATATATAGGACAAATGATATAATAAGAAAAATAAAAATAAGTACGATAGCGACTATCGGAAATTGGTCTCTGGAGGGTAGACTATCCGTTTGAAGGAGAAAAATCAAACCGTGAGGTTTGACCGTTACGAAAAAAAGGTTCAGGCCACGTGCTTCAGCACGTAAGCCCTTGGAGGGTTTAGAGGCAATTTATTGCCGTTATGGAAAAAAGCTGATATAATAAGAAACCGAAAACGAGGCGGTTTTTGGTGAGAAAGATAAGTCATGTGCAATATGATATCCAATATCATATAGTGTGGACAACAAAATACAGATATAGAGTGATAGTAGGGAAGATAGCACGAAGAACAAGAGAATTAATAAGACAAAGTTGTAAAAGTATGGAAGTAAATATTATAAAGGGAAGTATAGGAAAAGATCATATCCATATATTAGCGTCATGTCCGCCGAGTTTGTCGGTATCGAAATTAGTACAACAATTAAAAGGGAAAACATCACGAGTATTACAAAGTGAATATAAAGAATTAAAAAAGAGATATTGGGGACAACACTTGTGGGCAAGTGGATATTTTTGTAGGAGCGTAGGAACAATAACACAGCAAACAATAAAAGATTATATAGAGGATCAAGCAGATGAATACGAAGAAAATTTCAAAATAATAGGTTAACGACTTTAGTCGTAATAACGTGCTTTCAGCACTCACATAAGCCATGCACTTTCAGTGCATGGTAGTTGACATGGTTTATTTATAAATCATTTTGTTCTATAATTAATTTAGGAATGTTAGTATATTAATCTGGGATGTGATAAAATGTATTCATTATTCATAGACACGCATAGTGCTTTAATAAATTTAGTTTTATATAAAGATGGGAAAGTAATAAAAAAAGTAAGAAAAGAAACTTTAAAATCCCATTCTGCTTATATTTTACCAATGATTAAAGAGTTGTTATATAATCAATCTGTTTTAAAAAATGAAATAGAAGAACTGATTGTCGTAAATGGTCCAGGTAGTTTTACAGGAGTAAGATTAGGAATAACCATTGCTAAAACATGGGCTTTTTCTAAAAATATTAGTATAAAATCTATAAGTTCTTTAGAAATTTTAGCAATTAGCACTAATGCTAAAATAAAAAAGGTGGTTATTCCAGATCCCAAAGGGTATTATACTGGCATTTTTGATGAAAATAATATAAAACAAGAAGAATTTAAATATGTAAAAAAGGATAAGTTAGATAGGGATTTTATTTTAGAAGATGATATTAAAATTGATTATGAATTAGTATATAAGTTTATGAAAAAGTTACCAAAATACAATCCTCATCAAGTAAATCCTATTTATATTAAGAAAATTGGAGTTGAAAATGGTTCGTAAAGCAAACAAAAAAGATGAAAAACAAATTATCTCATTAGGAAGAATGTTAAATCCTGATTATTCTCAACTATTTGATTTGAAGAAAATTTTAAAAAAAGATTATAATCGTTTTTATGTTTATGAGGTTGATGGAAAAATAGTAGGTTTTTTACATGCTACTGTTTTATACGAAAATACCGAAATTATTAATTTGATAGTTGAGCCTACTTATCGCAAGCAAAAAATTGCTTCTAATTTATTTGACACTTTACTTACCGAGTTACCATTAGATGTTAAAATTATTACTTTAGAGGTTAATGTTAATAATAAAGAAGCAATCAGTTTTTATCAAAAATTTGGGTTTGAAATAATCAGTAAGCGAAAGAAGTATTATCAAGATGCGGATGGATATTTAATGGGAAGGAAGATACAATGAAAGATATTTATATATTAGCAATTGAAACATCTTGTGATGAAACAAGCATCGCTATAGTAAAAAATGGATGTGATTGTATTTATATGAATGTTTTGTCACAAATGGATATTCATGCTGATTTCGGCGGAGTAGTACCAGAGGTGGCCTCAAGAATGCATACAGAAAATATAACTATGGTTTTAGAAGATGTTTTAAAAAAGAGTAAGATGAAAATTGAAGATATTGATGCCATAGCAGTGAGTTATGCTCCAGGATTACTTGGAAGTTTACTAGTTGGCGTGGAATTTGCTAAAACTTTAAGCTATTTATTTGATAAACCTTTAATAGCCGTCAATCATATTGCTGGACATATTTATGCTAATAATTTAACTAATGAGTTAAAATTTCCATTACTCGCTTTAGTTATAAGTGGAGGACATACTGATTTAGTTATGATGGAAAAAGATTATGATTTTAAAGTCTTAGGAAAAACTTTAGATGATGCTATTGGGGAAGCCTTCGATAAAGTGGCTAGAGTCCTAGATTTAAAATATCCAGGTGGTCCTAATGTTGAAAAATTAGCTTTAAAAGGTAAAAATACTTATAAACTAGGATATTATGATGATAAAAATTCTTATAATCTTTCTTATAGTGGTTTAAAGTCGAGTGTTATTAATACAGTTCATAATGAAAAACAAAGAGGAAATAAAATTAATAAAAGTGATTTAGCGTGTTCCTTTCAAACGCAAGCTTTTGAACAAGTCTTAAAAAAATTAGAAAAAGCTATTTTAAATTTAGGAATAAAAAATATTATCGTTGCCGGAGGAGTTTCGGCCAGTAAATATTTAAGAAAAGAAATAAAAGCTTTGTGTGATAAATATAACGTAAATCTATCAATTCCTGATTTTAAATATTGTACTGATAATGCCGGCATGATTGGTGCAGCAGCTTATCCCCTATATTTAAAAGGCAAGTTTTCATCCCTTGATCTAAACGCTTCTAGTTCATCAGAAATTTTTTAATTAATAAGTTTGCAAAAATGATTAGTTTATTGTAAAATTATAATAGTATTGGAGGTTTTTTAAATGGAGAATAAACCGAAGGCTAAAAATGTTAAATTAAGAATATTTTCAATTATTATTGCCTTGATTATTTGTGTTATTGGAATTTCTTTTGCCTATTTTGAATTAACTAAACCTACAAATAAGAAAAATATTAATGTAAGTTCTGGAAGTTTAGATGTTACTTTTAATACAACGAGTTCAATAAATGACTCTAATGCAGAATTAGACGAAGTTAGTCAAAATACATTTACTGTTACAAATAATTCCAATAGAAGTATGGATTATGATATCAATTTAGTTTCAATTAATCTAGATAGTAAACTAAGAAATAGCGATTTTAAATGGGAGTTATTAAATGGTACAACATCAGTAGGTAGTGGAACTGGAACTGATATTAATGATAAAAGTAGTATAAAGTTAAATGAAAATACGCAAAGCCTAGATAGTACTAAATCGGCAAGTTATACTTTTAAGGTATGGTTAGCCAATAATGCCAGTTCTGATCAATCTGGATTATATGAGGGAAGTTTTAAGAGTAATATTCAAGTCGTTGCTAAATCAAAATAAAGGTACTAGCTTATGAATAAATTAATTGCTTTATTAATAACTTTTACAACTGGGTTACTTTTTTTGTTAGGAATTTTAATTGTAAAAAAAGTAAATAATAAAAAAAATGTTTATGAGTTTGCTACGTCTTTAGCCTTTAGTGTTATTATCTGTTTACTGCTTTTTGATATAATTCCCGAAATAATAAGTAGTTTTGCTAAGTTTACGATAATTAAAAAAGCTATTTATATTTTAGCTTACATTTTAATTGGAATAATAATTTTAAAAATGTTAGATTCTTTAGTACCTGCTCACAATCATAATCATCACGATAATGAAAAAAATGTAGAAGAACATAATAATCATTTATTTCATGTAGGAATTATTACAACCCTAGCTTTATTTTTACATAATATCATTGAAGGTATGGCAATCTATAGTATTAGCTTAAGTTCTTTAAAATCCGGTATTTTAATGGCTTTAGGAATCAGTTTACACAATATTCCTATGGGAATGGAAATTTATTTAACTATAGACTTAGCCAAGAAAGAAAAAATTAATAAACTTTTAACATATTTACTTTTAGTTATATCTCCTTTAATTGGTGGGGGATTTATGCTATTATTTAATAGGATTAATAATGTAATTTTAGGAATGCTTATGAGTATTACAGCGGGTATGTTAATATATATATCATTCTTTGAATTATTTAAGGAAGTAAAAGAGAATATAAAAGAAAAACAAACAATTTGGGGAATAGTAGTGGGAATAGTTTTAATGTTTATAACTATTATAATATAGAGGAGTCATTATGAAAAAATGTTTAATTACTGGTGCTTGTGGTAATGTTGGAATGAAGTTAATTTCTAAACTTTTAAATACTAATCAATACGAAATCACAGTTTTAGATTTAAAAAGTTCAAGTGCTATCAAAAAATTGAATAAGTTTAAAGGTAAAGTTAATATTGTCTATGGTGATATTAATGATGAGGTTATTATGAAGGCTTTAATAAAAGATCATAATATTATATTTCATTTAGCAGGAATAATGCCTCCTGTAGCTGAATTACATTCCAATTTAATTAATATAGTTGATTATGGAGGAACAAAAAGTATAGTGGATGCAATTAATAATTTAAATCCTAATGCATATTTAATATATTTATCTACTACAGCTATTTATGGTGATGTTAAAGAAGTAAAAAAAGAAAGCAGTATAAATATTTATAATAATGATTTTTATAGTCAAAATAAATACAAAGCTGAAAATTATATAATCAAAAATTTAAAAAACTATACTATTTATCGAACTCCTTTAATAATTGATAAAAAAAATTTCAAATCTATTTTATTTAATATTCCTAAAGAGCGCGATATTGAAGTTGTGAGTAGTTCTATTGTAGCTAGCGCTTTGGTAAAGAGCCTTAGTCATAAACAAAAATTAAATAAAAAAATATTTATTTTATCTGGAGGAAAAAATTATCGAACTTCTTCTAATGAGCTTTATATTAATATGTTAAAAGTTTACGGATTAAGCAATCGATATATATTAAGCCGTTATTTTGTTCCTCAAAATTTTTACGGACATTATTATGAAGATAATGAATTAAATGATATACTAGACTATCAAAAGGGAACTATTAATGATATTTATAAAACATTTAGTAAACAAAAGAAATTTAGCCGCTGTTTAAATCGGTTAGGGGCATTTTTAGAAATAAGAAAATTATCAAAAAGTAAGAAATAAAGAAAGAAGGATTTTTATATGGGAAGAGCATATGAAGTAAGAAAGGCAAGTATTGCCAAAACAGGAGCTATAAAGGCTAAACTATATTCTAATTTTGCTAAAGAAATATATTTAGCAGCTAAAAGTGGAGTACCAGAAATAGATTCGAATATTGCTTTAAAAAGAATAGTGGAAAAAGCAAAAAAACAACAAGTGCCAAGTGACATAATTAATAGAGCAATTGATAAAGCTAAGGGTGTTGGTGGTGAAGATTATAAAGAGGTAATTTATGAAGGCTTTGGTCCTGGAGCATCTACTTTAATTATTAAAACTTTAACCGATAATGTAAATCGTACAGTAGGATTTGTTAGAGCTGCTTTTAATAAAGTAGGTAAAAGTTTAGGAGTTACCAATTCCGTAGCTTATAATTATGACCATTTAGCAATTATTAGTTTTAAAAGTGATAAAGAAAATGAAATTTTTGAATCCTTATTAAATGAAGGTATTGAAATAGTTGATTTTGAAAATGAAGAAGGTTTTATCACAATTAGCGCTAATCCTGCTGATGCACATCATGTTAAGGATGTTATTGAAAAAATTATTCCTAATGTTGATTATGAAATTGACGAGATTGGAATGTATCCTAAAGAAAGAATTGTTCTTGAAGGGGAAGATAAAGAAATATTTGAAAGGCTATATAATTTATTAGATGAAATAGAGGATGTTAGTGAAATATATCATAATGTTAAATTAGATTAATATAAAATCTAAATTTTAATTTTACATTGGACGCTATGTACAAATCTGAAGTGCAAGCGTATTTTTTTATATACTTAAATTTTTAACAATTTTTATTTTTAAAATTATTTTTTAATCCCAAAATATTGACAATTAGTTTTAGGGGGGGGGTATAATTGGAATAGAAAAGTAAATAGGTGATTAATGTGGGATTAAAAAAGTTTAATGCAAAAAAAGAAATAAAAAAATTAAAAAGAAG
>CANPXJ010000074.1 GCA_947585915.1 uncultured Bacilli bacterium
CTTATTATAAATATTGTTCCTATTAATATTCCTATTATTCCTATCTTTTTTAATTTACTATTTCTTCTTTTTAATTTTTTTATTTCTTTTTTTGCATTAAACTTTTTTAATCCCACATTAATCACCTATTTACTTTTCTACTTCCAATTATACCCCCCCCTAAAAGTAAATGTCAATATTTTGGGTTTAAAAAATGTATAAATGTATAGTAAATTAAATAAGAGTTCATGTCGGAATTTGACGAACGCTTTTTCTTTACTTTGTACTACTTTACTTTTTATAATAAACCTTAAGTGCTTTTTTGGGGGCATCTACCTTCTTACATCTTGTTTCATCACAATCCTTTGGGGTTTTGGTTTAATAGGAAGCGTAGGTGAGGTTATGAAAGATATCTTAACTTTGTTAAAATATTTAGTAATTATACTTATTTTAAGCATACTCGTTAGTATCTTAAAATAAAAAGGACGCCCGTTTTAAAGAGTAATCTTTAAAGCATGGCGTCGGCACTAAACGTGTAGATGCTATTCAAATTAGCACTTACATTTTTATTATATACAACTTTGCTTATTTTAGCAAATTATTTTATTTGATAATTGCTTCAAGAGCTATTTTTATCATATCATCTAAAGCTTTTTCCCTTTTTTCTGGAGGAATAATAGCCTCATTAGAATTATGAGTATCAACAACAGTTAATAAACATGATGCTTCCCTCTTAAACTTTTTAGCTAGGACAAATAAAGCAAATGCTTCCATTTCCACTGCTAAATAATTATGTTTTTCGTGTAAAGCAACAAAATTATCAAAATCTACATAATGATCAAATACATCACTAGTTATAATTCTACCTTCTTTTAACTCTAAATTTAACTCTTGAGCACTCTTCTTAATAACCTCATTTAACTCTTTAGTTGCATCCATATGAGTTACATTTTTTTCAATCATGAAATCATCATACGAAGATATACTAGATGATGAATTTGCTAGAACTATATCACTTACCTTAATATTTTTATTAAATGAACCTGCTGAACCTATTCTTATAATTTTTTTAACATCATAAAACCTAAATAATTCATAAGCATATATACCAATACTAGGCATTCCCATACCTGAGGCAAAAACTGTTATCTTTTTACCTTTATAAAATCCGGTATAACCATACATATTACGAATTTTATTTATTAGTTTGGCATCCTCTAGATAATTCTCGGCAATATACTTAGCCCTCAAAGGGTCACCAGGCATTATTACTACCTCAGCAATATCTTCTTTTTTACTTTCAATATGTGGTGTCATAATTATTTTCCTCCTTCAATTTTAAAACACTTAATAGAGTCTGTATCTATTTTCATATTATTTTTAACATATAAAGTACATAAAACATCATCAACTTTAACAGGGTCTCCTAAATTTTTATTTAAAACAATTCCGACGGAATAATCAATTTTACTTTCTTTAGTTAATCTAAAACAACCTAGGACACTAGCTAATTTAGCTATTTCATGAGCACTTATATCTTTTAGTATACCTTCAGTCTTAGCTTTAACTTCTATGGTATAAGGACTTACTTTTAATTTAGTAATATCTCCTTTTTGATTATTTACAAATTCCAAGAATTTTTGATAAGCTTTACCACTTTTTAAAGCTTCCATTGCTTCATTTTTAGCTTCATCATAAGATATATCTTTACCCATACTTATTAAAGTTGCACTTAAATCTAAACATAAATTAGTTAAATACCCCTCTTTTCCTTTTAATATATCCATAACTTCAACTATTTCTAAAGCATTGCCAATATTATTTCCTAATGGTACATTCATATCATCTATTTTTGTTTTCACTTTTTTATGATACTTATGCCCTATTTTTTTAACTAATTCTGAAAACTCTAAAGCTTGTTCTTTACTTTTTATCAACGCACCATTTCCATATTTAACATCAATTAATATATTATTAGAACCCCCTGCTATCTTTTTACTCATTATACTAACAGCTATCAAACCTAAAGATTCTGTAGTAGCCGTTACATCTCTTAAAGCATAGATTAACTTATCTAAAGGAACTAATTTTTCATTTTGAGAAACATTAACAAAACCAACTTTTTCTAATCCTTTTAAAAATTCTTCTTCACTTAAATCAACATCAAATCCTGGTATACTTTCTAATTTATCAATTGTTCCTCCGGTTAAACCAAGTCCTCGACCACTCATTTTTGGCATTTTAAGACCACAAGCAGCCACAATTGGTCCAATTACTAAAGTAGTTTTATCGCCAACTCCACCTGTAGAGTGTTTATCAACAAATATTCCCTTTATTTTGGTTAAATCTAAAACATCTCCACTTTTAATAAAAATATCGGTTAAGTCCATAATTTCATCTTCGTCTAGCCCATTAAGAGTAATAGCCATTAATAAAGCACTCATTTGATAATCAGGTACCTCTTTTTTTAAATAACCATTAAATATATAAGCTAATTCTTCATAAGTTAAATGTTCTTTATTTTTTTTCTTTTCAATAATTGCTATAGAATTCATACTCTACTCCTTACAGGTAATATTTTTTGTTGTAACTTTAATATCTTTCTCATTCTCATATATCGTAATCTCTGGATAATGTTCTAAGTCACATTTTTCTTTCATTTCAGGATAATAAGAAGAAAGTGCAGTTGAAATGCTTTTTTTACCTGAAAATATACATCCACTACCAACACTACAATCATTATCCAAAGCGTAAGTCTTCGCCGCATCCTCTATTTGCGATAAAGTAAATTCTCCAACATCTTTTTTTGATGATTTAATATTTTTAATTACATTAACAGAAACAAAAGTTAATAAAATTCCCAAAATTACAATAACTGCTAAAAGTTCTACTAATGTAAAACCATTTTGTTTTTTCAATTTACTCACCTACTATAAATAGTATAACAAAGATTTTTTAGAATATAAAAGAATTTAGCGTTAGATTGACAATAACGTAAATAAACTAGACATTAATCAATATTTTTTGTATAATTAATTTAACAAAATAACTTTTATTTAATTTGAAAGAAGGAAAAAAATAATGAAAACAGATAATTATACCTCTGTAGTTGCTTTAGGTGGCTTAGGGGAAGTTGGGAAAAATATGTATGTTATTACGCATAAAAGCGAGATTATTATCATAGATGCTGGCGTAATGTTTCCCGAAGATGAACTTTTAGGAGTTGACTATGTCATTCAAGATGTGACTTATTTAAAAGAAAATGAAAGTAAAATTAAAGGATTATTTATTACCCATGGTCATGAAGATCACATTGGAGGAATTACCTTTTTACTACAAAATGTCAATATTCCTAATATCTATGCTCCGAAAATGGCTGTATCTTTAATAAATAAAAAATTAGAAGAAAAAAATATTAATTATAAAAATATTGAAACTATTGATAAAGATAGTTTTGTTAAAACGAAATATTTTAATGTGGAATTTGTTAATACGACGCATTCAATTCCTGATTCTTTTGCTGTTGTAGCTCATACGCCCAATGGAACGATTTTTTCAACTGGTGATTTTAAATTCGATTTAAATCCCATTGGACCAATGGCTGATTTACATAAAATGGCAAGACTATCTGATGCTGGGATTAAACTTCTTTTAAGTGATAGTACCAACGCTTTGACTGAAGGTTATTCAAAAAGCGAAAGTGCTGTTGATGAAGCTTTAAGTGGAATTTTTGCTAAACATTATGGAAGATTAATTATTGCTACTTTTGCTTCTAATGTTTTTAGAATTAAGCATATAGTTGAAACTTGTAAAAAATATAATCGGAAAATTATTGTTTTTGGTCGTAGTATGGAAACAAATATTAATCTTGCTTTAGAAAATGGTTTACTTGATGATAAATCAATGTTTATTGATTCAGCTAAAGCTAAAGATTTAAAGAAAAATGAGGTTTGTATTTTATGTACAGGTTCGCAAGGTGAACCTCTAGCTGCTTTATCTCGTATTGCTAATGGTACGCATAAACAAATTTCTTTACTTCCTGATGATTTAGTAGTCTTTTCATCTTCTCCTATTCCTGGAAATGCTGCTAGTATCAACCGAATTATTAATAAACTTTATTTAAAAGGAGTAAAAGTTTATACTAACTCTGAATTTAGCGATATTCATACTTCTGGTCATGCTAAAGCAGAGGAATTAAAATTAATGTTACGTCTTATTAAACCTGAATATTTTATGCCAATGCATGGCGAATATCGAATGCTTATGCAACATAAAGAATTAGCTATATCTTGTGGAATGGACCCGGAAAAAGTGTTTGTAATGCAAAATGGTGATGAATTAATTTTAGATGAAAATGGCGCTCATAAGGGGGGTAAAGTAACATCTGGAGATGTTTATGTCGATGGTTCGCGAATTGGTGATGTTGGTAGTATTGTTATAAAAGATCGAAAACTGATGAGTAAAGATGGAATTTTAGTTACAATATTAAATATAGATATTAGAAAAAGAGAGCTATTACTAAAGCCTAATGTTACAACACGAGGATTTATCTTAGTTAACGAAAATGCTGAATTAATTGCTAAGATCGAAAGCAAAGTAAGTGAAATCGTTAAAAATATTTTAATCCATAGTCCTTATAATTATCTTGATTTAAAAAATCAAATTATCTTAGAATTAAGTCCTTTTATTAATAATTTAACGGGAAGACGACCTATAATACTTCCAGTAATTATGGAAGTAAAATAAACAAGAATGGTATCTCAATCATTCTTGTTTTTTATATTTTATTGGACAACATATGGATTATTTTTTGTTCCATTGCCTATTATTTTAATGTTTTCGCTCAAATTAATAACCGGATTTACCCAATCTGCATTTTTGCTTGGTTTTCCATCAAGCCTTCCAGGATTTAATATAAATATTCTTAAATCAGAAACTGATCGCAAAGCTGGGGAAAGTGTCCATCCATATTTTAAATATAGAAAATTATCTTGTGAGGCATAACCAATACCATCTTTATTATAATAGGGAATTCCTGCATACATTAATTCATCAGCTGTTATTAATCCTACTTTTAGTTTATATACACCTCCATTGTTTTTTAAACTTCCATCTTCTTCAATAGGTTTTGGACATTTTAAAGTATGTTTTTTCTTTAATATTCTAAAATGTGAACCGAAAATATAATTATCATTATCATAATGGTTAATATGAAGTATCATTACAAAAAGAACTAGTAGCTATCTTATCATCATAATTAACTAAATTATTTTCGTACCATTTTTCCAAATAGGTTTTTATTATACTAGATGTTCCAATATTTTTATTACATGAATTTTCTTTAATACAAAAATATTCATTATCATACGTGTAACCTGAAAGATTTAAATTTTCCATAGTATTAAATTCACTAAGACCTATATTCTCATTTAAAATTAGTCTTATTGTTCCATCTCCGTTTATTCGTATTATTCTCCATATCAAATCATGTTCTTTTTGATTTCCATCAGTTGTTCCTCTCCCAAACTTAACATAATTGTTTTTTATATCTCCTCGAAAATAATAACTTGTTCCTTCATCATCTTCTGTCTTGTATAGTCCACTTAATTTCTTTGCTTCTTCTTCACTGGTATTTGCATTGGGAAATCCTACACTAAAATCTGGTTCTTTTTCTATTACTTCATTGTTGGCTAAGATCTTCCCTCCTAAGGTGTTCTCTCCATTTATTCCTTCTATTGTTATTTTACTTATAAATTTTTTGTTCTCTCCTTCTTCTTTTGTTGTTTCATAATCCATCCATTCTTTTATACTTATTGTTGTTGTTTCATCTTTTTTTAAATACCCTCTTTTTATTACTCTTGCTTTTTTTACTTCTTCTACTCTAGGAGTTGTCTCTTCATAATTATTTAGTATGTTTATTGCGTATTCTTCTTCACTTGTCTTTTTACTTCCTACTTTAACATGGCTCTCTTCTAAATTAGAATTATTTATTACATTGGCTATTACATTATACTGTATGATGTTAGGATAGAAATATAGACACAAAAATAAGGAGATTATGATAAAATAACAAACAAGAAAGGAAGTGTCTA
>CANPXJ010000075.1 GCA_947585915.1 uncultured Bacilli bacterium
ATAAAGATATTGCTTTTGAATTTGGCATGTGGATTAGTCCAAAATTTAAATTATTGTTAATCAAAGAGTTTGAAAGACTAAAACAAGAAGAACAAAAACAATTAGGATGGAGTGCTAAAAGGGAGCTATCTAAAATTAATTATAGAATCCATACCGATGCAATTAAAAATAATCTAATACCACCAAAATTAAATAAGGATCAAATAAATTTTGTTTACGCTGAAGAAGCTGATGTGTTAAATATGGCATTGTTTGGAATGACAGCAAAAGAATGGAGAGAAAAGAATAATAATTTAAATGGTAATATGAGGGATTACGCTTCTATTGATGAACTTATATGTTTAGCAAATTTAGAAAATTTAAATTCAGTATTTATTAATTATGGACTAACTCAAGCTGAAAGACTTGAGAGATTAAATAAAATTGCTATTTCTCAAATAAAAATATTATCAGAAAATAATATAAAATATTTAAATAATAATGAAAAAAATATATGAAAGAGTAGATGCAATAAAGAACATTTAGGTCTTACGAGCTGAAAACATTCTCCAAACGAGAAAATTATGAAATATAGGTATTGCTAAAAATTATTTAAATGATCAAGAAATAAAAAAATTAGAAAGTTTGACCACTTTATTTTTAGACTATGCTGAAGATATGGCAAATGAGCATAACTTAATGACAACGCAAAAATGGATTGATGCAACAGATGATTTGTTAAAATTTAGAAAAAAGGGAATTCTATTAAATGCTGGCAATATTTCTCATAAACAAGCTTTAGAAAAAGCTTACGAAGAATATGAAAAATTTAGAATTAAACAAGATAAAAAATATATATCATCAATGGATGAACTATATAAAAGATATTTAGAAGAAAATAAAAAATAATTTTGATATAAAAATTGAACCTCTTAATGAGTCATTAAAAATCTAACCCTGGTTGGCAGTCTGAAAGAATTTTGTACACGAATTTTAAGGTCTATAAAAAAATGTACAAAAAATGTACAAAAAGGGTAATTTTTTTAACTTTTTTTGATTTTTGAGCAATTAAAATCGATTAAAATTGAAAATAAAATTCGATTAGCAAATTGCAAAAAAATAATTTTATCAAAAAAAATTATATTCTCGCAAACTCCCCAAGTTACTAGAAAAAAGCACTTTTTGAAAAAATAAAAAAAGCTCACTTGAGCTTAATTTTCTTTGGTAGCCTACACGGGATTTGAACCCGTGATTCCACCTTGAGAGGGTGGCGTCTTAACCCCTTGACCAGTAGGCCAAAAATTATTGGCTGCCCCAGTTAGATTCGAACTAACGGAATGTCAGGTTCAGAGCCTGATGCCTTACCACTTGGCTATGGGGCAATACAATTACTATTATACATGAAAAATATATTTTTGTAAATTTAATGTCTAAAAATAAAATATAAAAAGATTCTCTTTAATTTTTAGGGTATAATAATTATATATGTAGGAATAAAAGGAGTTGCTTATGAAAAGTATAAAGAAAGAAGAAATTGAATTATTAGATAAGTATTTTCGAGCTGCTAATTATTTATCTGCTGCTCAACTATATTTACTAGATAACCCTTTATTAAAAGAAGAGTTAAAAGCGGAACATATAAAGAAAAAGATTGTAGGTCATTGGGGAACTACGCCAGGTCAAAATTTTATTTATTTGCATTTAAATAGAGTAATAAAAAAATATGATTTAAACATGATGTATGTATCTGGTCCAGGTCATGGAGGCCAAGCTGCGGTAACTAATGTTTATTTAGAGGGTACTTATAGCCAAATTTATCCTAATGTTTCAGAAGATTATGAGGGCTTAAAGAAACTATGCAAACAATTTAGCTTCCCAGGTGGAATTTCTTCACATGTGGCGCCTGAAACTCCTGGTTCAATTAATGAAGGAGGAGAGTTAGGTTATAGTCTTGCTCATTCTTATGGAGCAATACTTGATAATCCAGATTTAATTGTTGCTTGCTGTGTTGGTGATGGCGAAGCCGAAACAGGACCACTAGCTACCAGCTGGCATATTAATAAATTTATTAATCCCAAAACTGATGGAGCAGTTTTACCAATTTTACATCTTAATGGTTATAAGATAGCAAGTCCTACGATCCTTGCCCGTATTAGCAAAGAAGAATTATTAGATTATTTTTATGGCTGTGGATATCGTCCTATTATTGTAGAAGGATCTGATACTAAAAAAATGCATGAAGCAATGGCTAAAGCTATGGATAAATGTATTTTAGAAATAAAAAAAATTCAAAATCGAGCACGCAAGCAAAATAATGAAGAAAGACCTTTGTGGCCAATGATTATTTTAAAAAGTCCGAAAGGGTGGACTGGGCCAAAAATATTTGAAAACAAACATATTGAAGGCACATTTAGAGCCCATCAAGTACCAATTACTATTGATCCAAAAACCCCTAACAATATTAAAATTTTAGAAAATTGGTTAAAAAGTTATAGACCGGAAGAACTATTTACTGATGATGGTAAATTAATTCCGGAATTAAAAACCTTAGTTCCTAAATCCGGAAAACGAATGGGAGAAAATAAAAATGCTAATGGGGGATTGTTATATAAACCTTTAAGAACTCCTAATTTTAAAGACTATCAAATTGAGGTTAAACCTGGAATTACTGAAGCTTCTGACATGACGGAATTAGGAAGATATATTAAAGACTTAATAACTTTAAATGACCAAGATAAGAATTTTCGTATTTTTGGACCTGATGAAGCTTTATCAAATCGTTTAAATCATATATTTGAAGTAACTAATCGTCAATTTAATGGCAAACGAATTCGTAATGATGAATTTTTAGCATCAAGTGGACGGGTAATTGATTCTTTCTTATCCGAACATGTATGTGAAGGATTACTAGAAGGTTACTTACTAACTGGAAGACACGGTTTTATGCATAGTTATGAAGCGTTTATTAGAATTATTGACTCGATGGTTTCTCAACATGCTAAATGGTTAAAAGTTTCTAATGAATTACCATGGAAAGCCAAAATAGCCAGTTTAAACTTTATTATTTCTTCCCATGTTTGGCAACAAGATCATAATGGTTATACTCATCAAGACCCAGGTTTTTTAAATCATTTAGTTACGAAAAAAGCTGATACAGTTAGAATGTACTTGCCACCTGATACCAATTGTTTACTTTCTTGTTTTGAACATGTAATTAAAAGTAAAAATTATATCAATGTTATCGTAGCCTCTAAACATCCATCCAAACAATGGCTTTCTATGGATGAGGCTGTAAAACATTGTACTAAAGGAATTGGTATTTGGGATTTTGCTAGTACTGATAAAGGAAAAGACCCTGATATTATTATGGCTTGTTGTGGGGATACCCCGACTCTTGAAACTATTGCAGCTGTGGGAATTTTAAAAGAAAATTTTAAAACATTAAAAATAAGAGTAGTAAATGTTGTTGACTTAATGCGTTTGCAATCGGAGGATATTCATCCTCATGGTTTATCTGATAATGATTATAATTCATTATTTACCAAAGACAAACCAATTATATTTGCCTTCCATGGCTATCCTTCTTTAATTCATGAACTTACTTACAAACGAGTAAATCAAAATATGCATGTGCATGGTTATTTAGAAGAGGGGACGATTACAACAGCATTTGATATGCGAGTTCAAAACAAAATAGACCGTTTTCATCTAGTTCTTGATGCCTTAAAATATTTGGATAAATTAAAAGATAAAAGAGCCAAAGTTGAAGAATGGTGTAAAAATAAATTAATTGAACATAAAGAATATATCGATGAGAATGGAATTGATTTAGAAGAAATAAGAAATTGGGAATTTAAATCATGACAAAAAAAACTAAAATAAATGGAATTGATTATATCGAATGTCGAGGCATGAAAATTAATAATACTTTAGAAATAATTTGTTTAATTATTTTGATATTACCCTTTATACTATTGTTATTATTTGGAACAAAATATGCAACTACTGGCCAAATAGTGCTATGTATAGGGGCAATCATCTTTTTAATAATAATATTTATTTGTTATCATATAATGGAATTAAATATAAAAAAGAATTTCTATCTTTATATCGATGATGAAAAACTAATTTATATAGATAGACATAATCAAAGATTTGAATGCTTAACCAAAGATATAACTCGCATAAAACGAAATATTCCTTATCGTACTTTGACAGCAGTAACTATTAAAGTGGGTAAAAAAGTAATTTTAATTTCAGGCTATATGGATAATTGTAAATTGCTAATAAAATACTTAAAGCAAAAAAATATGTTAAAATAAAGAAGGTGATAGGTTTGAAAAAGACAGTATTATTTTTAATTAATGGGTTTGGTATTGAAAAAAAAGATTCTTATAGTGTTTATGATGCCAATATGTTACCAACCCTCGATAGAATGATGCAAAATAATTTATATGCTTCTATTGAATCTAAAGCAAGCGATTATAGTTCTGGCTATCAACTCTTATCAACGGGAACTATGAATACTAGTAATTATTCTTACTTAGATGAACAGGTAGAGAGCAATAAATTAATTGAAAATCCAAATTTGAAAAAATTTAATGATGAAAATATTGGTAAAGAAACAAAAATCCACTTTTTTATCCATTTAAATTCTCAAGATGATATCGACGCTTTAAATAAATTTGTTAAATATTTAAAAATAGATGTTAATCGAATAATTGTCCATATCATCTTAAATCAAAATAATTTATCAGAATATAAAACAATTACTAAGTTAATAGCTAACTTTACTTTTTCAAGTTTTAAAGCTACTAATATTGGTTTAATTTTTGGTGAAAATTGTATAACTGATGCTAAAAACGAAGAACATTTAAAAAGTATTGAAAGAGTTTTATATAATAGTAAAAGTGGGGAAGCATGGTTAGAATATGTTAAGAAATTTGCTATTTTAGAAAATAGCAATATTTTACCGATTAATGTTGCTCCATTCTGTGTAAATGATGACTTTGCTATTAAAAATGAAGATACTTTTGTATTATTTAATTTTAATAAATGTTTATATGATAATTTAATTAATGGAATTTTAAATCCTCATATAGTTTATAAAACAGTTGATGCTAGTACTTTAAAAATATATTCTTTATTTCCATTAGAAGGCTCAGTATCTGTTTTAAATTTATTAAATAATGTAAAAGCTAAAGAATATATGGCTCAATATTTAGAAAATACAAATATCAATTCTTTAATATTAACTGATAAAGAAAATTTAAATTTAATAAATTATATGGTTAATGGTTTTGAAAATGTTGCTAATCCAAGAGTAAAGTATATGTTATCATCCAATGAACTTTTAGCTAATAAAGAACAAATGCAAGCTATTATGGATAGCAAAGATTATGATTTAATAATAATAAATACAAGAATTGATAATTTAAATACAATTAATGAAGTAAAGGATACTTTACATAATATTGATACTTATATTAATAACATAGAAAGTATTGCCGAAGGAAAAGCAACTTTAATTATTTCATCTTTATTTGGCATAAATAAAGAATTGCAAATTAGTAATTTAGCTAATGATAAAGCCACAATTAATTTTTATGGTTCGGTTCCCTTTATATTAATAAATAAAGATTATACTAAAGAAAATTATTCAATTGGTTATGGAACTCCTATAAATGTTTTAGCAACGGCTATAAAATGTTGTAACGAAGATGCTAAATATCCGTCTTTACTTAAACATAAAAGTGCTTTATTTAAATCATTTAAAGAAAAATTAGGTGGTCTTGGAATTAAAAAATAATGTCTGAGTAACAAATTATTTTGTAACTCGGGCTTTTTTTACGAAAAGTAAAAGAAAAATGTTAAAACAGCAATATTTGTTCGACATAATGAATATGGAATGAATTAACACGTTAGGTGTTGCCTCTTAAGGGGTGATATAATGACAAAAAAGGATTGTGTAATCTTATTTTTGATTATTATAATTTTTTTACTTATAAAAATCATCCTAGATTTAACTTAAAGTAAAAAAATCACCTAATTCTACATGATTAGGTGA
>CANPXJ010000076.1 GCA_947585915.1 uncultured Bacilli bacterium
AAAAGAAAATAAAGTAATAGAAGAAGAACCAGACTTTAGTGTAGGCTTTCCCAATGCAAATACAAGTGAAGAAGAAATAAAGAAATTAAGTGGTCTATATAAAACCGAAGATGATGAAGGAACAAGTTATTATTTTCGAGGAGCAGTAGAAAACAACTATGTTAAGTTTGCGGATATGGTATGGAGAATAGTAAGAATAAATGGAGACGGAACAATAAGATTATTACAGAATGATGGCATTGGGGCTTATGTGATTAACAATTATGAAGAAGGGGAACCAAAATATACAGGCTATACGTATGATAATAAACTTTCATGCACACAAGAGCAACCATGTGAAGTAAGATATAATAGTGGTGAATTTTCCAATGAAAGTTTTGGAGGATTAGATAGTAATATAAAAATACGTTTAGAAATGTGGTATAGTAAAAATTTAAAAGAAGAGGACAAATATATTTCTTATTCTTCTTTTTGTAATGATACCTCATATGGTAGTGGAAATGAAAAAGAAAAATTCTATTATGGGGCTAATAATAGGATGAATAATTCTCAACCAAGTTTAAAATGCCCTATTCCTAAAGATAGCAATGACGAGCTACGATTATATGGTGGAAAATATAAATTAAAAATAGGATTATTATCTGTAGACGAGCTAAACTTAATTGGTATTACAAATAATACTAACGAAAAACAAGCAATGAATAATTATTATATAAAAAATCCTGATGGTTATGGATGGACAATGTCACCAGGTTTTTCAAATAAAATCCAAGGTGATAATAAGTATTTTAGAAGTAATTGTAAAATAACGTGTAGGTTTGAGATATATGATAATGATATATCAATAATGGGTTCACAAACATATCCAGTAATCAATTTAAAATCTGATGTAGTAGTAACAGGTGAAGGAACTGAATCAAAACCATTCGTAGTAAATCAATAGCTGCATACTTCTCTTTTAAACTTTTCTCTTTTTTCATATTCAAAAACTTGCTATAATTATTTTGTGAGGAACTATGGAAAAAAAAGATAGTAGATTATTAATTAAAATATTTTTATGTTTTTATATAATATCAATAATATTAGATTTGCATATATTTTATAATTCTATATCAACTTTAATAAGAGCTATATTTATAAGTATCTTTTTTATAATAATTTTAATAAAAGAAAAAGGCTTAAAAAGCAAAAAATTCTTTATTATATATAGCGTAATTCTTTTGATGTATTTATTAGCTCATCACTTAAATGCTCTAAACTTTAAATCTTTAGTTCCTGGAAACTTTAATTATAGTTTTATAAGTGAATGTCTATATTTTTATAAAATGATTACGAACGTTTTAATTTTTTATATAGTATATCGTTTAAATATAAAATATGAGGATTTTAAATCTCCTTTGAAAATTATAGTTTTATTTATAACTTTATCTATTATAATTACTGATGTATTTAAACTATCTTATACTGCTTATGATTTTAATAGAACAACTATTCCAATTTATAATTGGTTTAAAAGTGATGTCTATGATTTTATGAGTGGTTCATCAAAAGGTTTATTTTCAATGACAAATCAACTTGTGGCTATTCTACTTCTTTATTTACCACTTATCTCTTATGAAAGTTTCAAAAATAAAAAGATAAGCAATTATATCATGGTTATTTTAGTAGTTATAAGTATGATGATGATAGGCAATAGATTAGCTATTTATGGAACAATTATCGAATTATTTATCTTAACAATTATCTATTTTATTAAAAATATAAAAAGGAAATTAAATATTACTTATTATATTTTTAATAGTTTAATTATTGTCGGAATATTTATGATCATTCCTTATACTCCTCTATCCATGCGCAATTATTATTATGATGCTATTTATAGTAATGAAAAATTAGATTTTATGGATAATAATGTTAATGTCTATGATTATTATGATGAAGATGAATCTTTAGAAAATAGATTTTTAGAAAAAGAAATTGACCCGCAATTTATATTTACATCCTATCCTTATAAATATGATAAAACTTTTTGGGAAGATATTTTAAAACAAAATAACACTTTAACGGGAAATGCTAGATATATTGAATTACAAATGGTTAAGAGAGTAAAAAATATAAATAATAATTTTTTAGATAATTTTTTAGGTTTAACCTACAGTCGCGTTATGAATATTTTTAATATTGAACAAGATTTTGTTATGCAATATTATTCAATTGGTATTATTGGAACAATTTTATTTTTAGGTTTTTATGTTATAGCTTTAATTTATATAATGATAAAAATTCTTTATGATTTAAAAAATAAATTTAATGAAAAAAATATTGCTTTATTACTCGCTAGTGCTTTTGTTTTAGCTTCTGCCTATTACAGTGGTAATATTTTAAATGCTATTAGTATGATTATTCCTTTATCTTTTATTATTAGTATTTTAATTAATGAAGTTAGGGTAAAAAAGGAAAAATATGAAAAAGAAAGTATTCTAGGATTTGATATATCTACTTTATCTCTAAATAAAATAATTACGAAAATATTTAGTAGTAAAAAACAACTATTTATTGTTAATATCAATCCTTTAATTATTTTAGAACATTATAAAAATGAAAAAATGAAAGATATTTTTAACCAAGAAGAAATTGCTATTCCTGATGGAGAAGGCATAGTTTTAGCTTCTTCATTAAAAGGAGGAAATATCAAAAAAAGAATTGCCGGTATTGATTTAATGCTAGAAATTTGTAAAAAAGCTTGTGAAAAGAAAGGAAAAATATTCTTATATGGTGCAAAAGAGGGGGTAGCTTTAAAAACTAAAGAAAAGTTAGAAGAAAAATATAAAGGTATTAATATTGTAGGAACAATTAGTGGCTATTCTAAAGAAGAAGATGTTTTAAAAAGCATCAAAAAAGCAAAACCTGATATTTTATTTGTGGCTTTAGGTAGTCCTTTACAAGAAGATTTTATTATAAAAAACAAAGAAAAGTTAAAATCAGTTAAAGTCTTTATGCCTGTAGGTGGAAGTTTTGATGTTATAAGTGGCAATCTAAAAAGAGCCCCTAAATTAATTCAAAAATTAAAATTAGAATGGCTTTATCGAATGATTAAGGAACCGAAAAGATTAGTAGGTATATTTAAATTAATGAAGTTTATGATTTTAGCAATTTTTAAACAGGATTAATATTGTATTGAAGCAAATTAGAAATAGTTTGCTTTTTAGTTTACATTTATGATTATGTATTAAAAAAATTAAGTTGATTTTCATTTGCATGAAAGGTTATACTGAAAATAGAGAGGAATGAAATATGGAGAAAAAGAGTAATAAGGGATTGGTTATAAGTTTAGTCATATTTATATTAGCTACTATTGGACTAGGAGTATATCTCGCTTATGATAAAGGCTTGCTCGATTTTATTAAACCAAAAGTTAAAGAAACTAAAAAGGAAGAAACTAAAAAAGAAATAAAGGACGAAGAATTAGATATTAATTCTCGTTTAGTTCAAAACCTATACAATGAAGTTTCTAAAGAGACAGAAAATCCAACATGGCTCAATTTTTGGATGTATAACAATACTGGTAGTAACGATTTCAATATGGAAGAAGACTTTAATAGCGAGACATCTGAAGAAATAGTTAAAATGCAAATTGTATTTAGCAATTTGACTGAAAAAGATAGTTTAAATATTAATTGTGACGAATATGAAATTCCTGATTTTCAAGATAAAGAATACTATAGTTTATGTTATGCAGAAAAAAACATGAATTTTTTTGAACCTCGAGCAGCTTACAAGAAAGAGACTGTTGAAAATGTTTACAAAAAATTATTTGGATCAAATAGTAAATTAGATACATCTGTAGTTATGTATGCTAATGGTTTTACATTGCCAACATATTATTATATTGCTAAATATGATTTGTATGTTGCTTATAGGGCTGAATTGGGTGGAACATATGGTTCAGGAGGCTATAGCACAAAACTAGAAAAAGCATCAAAAAAAGGTGATGAAATAAAAATATTTGAAAGTGTAAAAAAATATGAAGAGAGTAATAGCTCTAATCCGACAGAAACAGAATTGACTGATACATTTACATTTGTTTATACTTTTAAATTAGATAAAGATGGAATGTATAATTTTATCAGCAGAGTAAAGGAAAAATAAAAGAAAAAGAGGTAAGAAGATGGAAAAGAAAAGTAATAAGGGTTTGGTTATAAGTTTAATTATAATTATTCCTATATGTTGTATTTTAGGTTTTATAGGAGGAGACATTTTTTACAATAAAGAACATAAAGAGGTAAAGACTGAAACAAAAACTGAAGCTAAAAAAGAAGAGTATAATAATAAAGATGAAATCAATTTAAACAATTTAGAATTTAATGTTGATAAATGTCAAAATTGTGATTCTAATATGAATTATTTTATTTTTCAAAGTGGATCGTTTGCTACAGCTACATTAAATGAAAATAGAAAATCAGTGGCATTATTTTTGGACTATAACGAGTTAAGTAAATTTGACCCAAACATAAATAAAAATAGTAATGCTCAACAAGAAATTGCTTTTGATCAAACGATAGAAGATATAGTTTATGTTGAATTTGGCCAAGATGCAACTTATGGTACCATTTTGTATTTATTAAATGATGGAACAGTTGAATACACACCTTTATTAAAAGCCGCTAAAGAAAATAACTTTAAATCTTATGGCAAATTAGGAAATTTAAAAGATATAGTTAAATTTTACAAAACCATGTCTGAATCTAAAAGCGGAGTAGGTGCAGCAAATACTTGTCTAGCCCAAAGCAAAGATGGGTCTTTATATGACTTATCCTCAATAATTGAAAGTACAAACAATTATTAAGCAAGCTATTATCTTGCTTTTTAAATGCAATAATAGTTCTTTTAAATCAATTTGGAATATGTTATATTAAATAAGGGAGGTGCAAGAATTATGAAAAAAACTAATGTGTTTGATTATGCAAAATGGTTTTTAGAAAATAATTTGGATACACCTAGAAATACTTTTAAGGGTAATATGAAATTACAAAAACTATTATTTTTTGCTCAATTAATAAGTTTGGCGAAAAATGATAAGTTATTATTTGAAGATAAGTTTTGTGCATTTGAAAATGGAATGGTGATGGAAAATGTGCGTCTTCTATATAAGAATGATTTAGATAAATTACTAAATTATAGACGTAAAGATTTTTCGGCTGAAGATTTAGAAGTATTAGAATTAACTAAAAATATATATGGCGGAGAAGAAGCAGATGTATTATCGAATATGACTCATCAATTTGAATATTGGAAAAAATATTTAACTTTATCGATTAGTAATAACTACAAAAACAAGAAAAAAGCGGAAATACCAAATGAAGAATTAAAAACGGAACTTGATAATATTAAAGATGTTTTAGATGCTTATGAAATAATGAATTCTCAAGAATATAAAGATACAGAGGAATTAGATTACTAATGGATATTGAAAAAGGAATGTTTTTATATTTTATACCTCCATATTTTGCAAGTGGAAAAGTTAATTTCAAATTGAAAAAAAGATTAATGCTTGTTGTAAATAAGAATAAGCAAGATAATACTATAACATTAGTTAATATTTCAAAAGTTGAGGGAAAACCCGCTTGGTTTACATATCCTTTTAATGTATTAATAAGAAATTATAATCCTCCATTACCAAGATTATCTTTTGCAAAAATAAATGATAATTATATAATAGAAAATTTTGAAGGATTAGATAAATACTTATATAAAGATGGGCAAAAAATTAATGCTGAAGAATTTAAAAATATAATTAATAGATATAATAAATATATTAAGAATAACAAAATTGAATTAATTTCATTTACTAAAGATGATTTTTATAAAACAAATAATTAAGTAAGGAATGCCTTGCTTTTGTTATTTATAGGCATCTATGTTAAAATAATGGTGGTGAGGAAGGATTATGAGCAAAATAAAAAAAATAATTAATTATCAAAAACTACA
>CANPXJ010000077.1 GCA_947585915.1 uncultured Bacilli bacterium
AAAGTAAAAGAAATTCTAATTCTGAAAGTAAAGGAAACTTTAATATAATGAATTTCTTTTACTTTCAGAATTAAGATAAAACGCTAAGAATAAATAATTAGCTTGACATAAACTCTTTAAAATATTAAAATAATTTTAACGAATTTTGGTGGTAAGTATGAATAGTGGTAGAATTTTAAAAATTAAATAAAACAGCTCTTGCTTTAATGCGGGCTGTTTTTAAATTTGAAGGAGTGATTTTGGATGAATGAATTAGATATTAAAAAACTTTATAATAATGATTTTTTAAAAGATGAATTATTAGATAATTATTTTAATGAGATGATGAATTATTTTTTAATTTATAATTCTAATTTGGAAGATTATGAAAAAATTCATAAGGCTTATGACTTAGCTAAATCGCTTCATAAAGATGTAAGACGCAAAAGTGGGGAATTATATATGTATCATCCTTTAAGAGTTGCTATGATGGCGGTGTCTTATAATATGGATGCTACTAGTATTTGTACAGCTTTATTACATGATGTAATTGAAGATACCGACTATACATATGAAAATATGGAAGAAAATTTTGGCCAAGAAATTGCTAAAAATGTTGATTGTGTAACCAAAATAACTAAAGCTGATTTTAATACTAGTAACTTTGATTTATATGTTAAAACAGTAAGTAAATTATTTAGATATTTAGCTAAAATAGATATTCGAGGTCCAATTATAAAACTTTTTGACCGTCTTGATAACATGCGTACGATAGCGGCAATGAAACCAGAAAAACAACTAGAAAAATCTAAACAAACTTTAGAAATATTTGCTCCTATTGCTTATGCTATTGGAGCAAACCAGTTAAAAAAAGAATTACAAAACTTAGCTTTCCCTTATGTTAAAAAAGAAAAATATGAATATGTTAAGGCTCATATGGATGCTTTGTTTAATGACAAGGAATCAGAAATTGCTTATATATTAAATGATTTACATAATAAATTTAATCAAGAAGGTATTGAAAATATCATTAAGTTACGTGTTAAAGATTTATATAATACCTTTATTTCTCTAAAAAAAGGAAGAACGTTGAATACAATTCATGATCTATATGCTTTACAAATATCATTAAATGAAAAAATAGATTGTTTTATGGCATTAAATACTATTCATGAAAATTATCGTTATTTAGATGATAAATTTAAAGATTATATTAATAATCCGAAAACTACTGGGTATAGAGCATTACATTCAACTATTATTACTAATAATGAACTCATGCTCCAAGCCCAAATAAGAACAAAAAATATGGCAGTTTTAAATTCTAAAGGATTAATTTATAAACTTTCAATTAACTCATTAAGTGATTTAGAGCACGCTAAAAAAGGTTATCCATTCTTTCAAACAGTAGAAGAAATAGACCGCGATTTTAAAGATGATAGAATATTTTACGAAAAACTTAAATATGAAGTATTAGGACAAAAGATTTATGTGCGCAGTGGAAGTGGTAAAGTTTATGCTTTACCAGTTGGAGCAAACATCATTGATTTTGCTTTCCTAGCCTGTGGTAATCGAGCAGCTTATTTAAATAAAGCTTTTGTTAATGGAGAAGAAGTAGAAAATACTTATCCTTTAAAAAATCAAGATTTAGTTACATTTACATCAGGAAATGAGGAAACAATTGATAGAAGTTGGATTGATGATGCTTCGACATCCATTGCCCGAAGATTAATTTTGGAAAGGATAAATAAGCGTGGACAATAAAAAAGTAGCCTTAGTTTTATCAGGTGGTGGCGCGCAGGGAGCTTATGAAATTGGAGCTTGGAAAGCCTTGCGAAAATTAAAATTTAAATTTGATTTAGTTACTGGAACTTCGGTAGGAGCTTTAAATGGCATTATGGTTGTTCAAAATGATTTTTATAAAGCTTATAAAATATGGAAAAATATTTCTTTTAAAGATATTTATGATACTGATATAAAAGAAGATGTTACCTTAAAAAAATTTTATCAAAAATATGGCAAAGAAATCATTAAAAACGGGGGAATGAAACCCGATAATTTAGAAAAATTATTAAACTTAATGTTTGATGCCCAAAAATTTTATTCATCGAATATTGATTATGGATTAGTTACTTTTAATTTATCAAATTTAAAAGTTGAATATAAAACTAAAAAAGATTTACCAAAGGAAAAACTAACTAATTATGCTATTGCCTCTGCTACTTGCTTTCCAGCTTTTAAAATAAAAACTATTAATAATAAAAAATATATAGATGGTGGTTATTATGATAATCTGCCTATTAATTTAGCCATTGATATGCACGCAACTGATATTATAGCTATTGATTTAGAAGCAATTGGGATAAAAAGAAAAATAAAAAAGTCTAATTGTAATATTACAATTATTAAACCTCATAATAAATTATTTAATATTTTAGATTTTGAAAAAGAAAAAGTAAGAATTATGATTAAATATGGCTATAATGATACAATGAAAAAATATGGTAAATTAGAAGGAAATAAATATACTTTTAGAAAAGATAATCTTAAATTAACATATTTAAAATATCATGAAAAGTTAGAGAAAGAATTAAATCAAGTAAATTTAATTGATACTAAAATAACTGAAAATAAATTTAATAAGATACTAGAAGATAATGCCGAAATATTTATGTTACCTGATTATAATATTTATAAAATAAAAGTATTTAATAAAAAAATGCTTAAATATTTAAATGAAACTTCAGAAATAGATAATTTTCCTGATTTTATTAAAAATAAAAATTTAAATAACTTATTTGATAGAAGAAAAATAGTTAAAACTATTTATAATCATCTAATAAAAGATAATAGTGATTTAAAATTAAGCTTAGTAGCTAATCTTTTTCCCAGGGAATATATAGCTGCTCTATATTTAAAAATAATAAGTAAAAAATAATATTTTTAAGAGAAATAAAATGAAAAATTGTGATATACTAAATTTAGTAGGTGTAGGAGTATGGACAAAAAAAAGTTAATCATTATATTAAGTGTTCTAGTTTTTATATTACTTTGTTGTACTTCTTTTTTAGTCTTTCATAAAAATTTAAAGTTTGAATTGAATGGAAAACAAAATATTTCAGTTGATGTTAACGATTCTTTTAAAGATGAAAAAGTTTTAGCTTGCTATGGTAATGTTTTTTCTTGTAAAAAAATTAAGTATCAAATAATAGGTAAAGTAGATACTAAAAAATTGGGTACTTATAAAATAAAGTATAAAATAAAGTTTAAAAATAAGACTAAAACTATTACTAGAACTGTAAAAGTTGTTGATAAAAAAATGCCTACTTTAACGATAAATACTAAAGATATTACAGTTTGTCCTAATGGAAAATTAAAAAATTATGATTATAAAGCTCAAGATAATTTAGATGGAGATTTAACTGAAAAAGTTAAAGTAAAGCTTGAATATGATAAAGTAATTTTTGAAGTTAAAGATAGTTCAAATAATGTCGCCCAAAAATCTTTTACTTATAAAAAAGAAGATACTAACAATCCCGAAATTTCTTTAAATGGTAGCAATAAAGTTTATAGTTTAATTGGAGAAGCTTATAATGAACAAGGAGTTAATGTCTCAGATGATTGTTCTGATAATTTAGGTAGTCAAGTTAAAATTAGTGGTAGTGTTAATATCAATGCTCCAGGAACTTATCCAATTACCTATGAAGTGGTAGATGAAGCTGGTAATAGTGCTAAGGTTACTCGTAATGTTGTAGTTTATCAAAAAAATGTTGATGTTACACCTCGGGAAAAAACAATTTATTTAACATTTGATGATGGACCAGGAGCTCATACTGAAAGACTTTTAGATGTATTAAAAAAATATAATGTTAAAGCAACTTTCTTTGTAACTAATCAATATCCAGTATATGAAAATATGATAACTCGTGCTTATAACGAAGGGCATGCTATTGGCTTGCATTCATATACGCATAATTATGCTTTTGTTTATAGTAGTGTTGATAATTATTTTAACGATTTGCAAAATGTTAGTGACAAAGTAAAAAGGCTAACAGGTTATGAAAGTAAGTTAGTTAGATTTCCAGGAGGTGGATCTAATACAGTTAGTCGTAAATATACTCCAGGTATTATGAGTACTTTGGCTAGTGAACTTGAAGTACGCGGTTATAAATACTTTGATTGGAATATTGTTAGTGGGGATGCCGGAGAGACAAAGTCCACGGCTCAGATTATTGTTAATGTTACCAGTAATTTAAAAAATGGTTACAGTATTGTCTTACAACATGATGTAAAAAGTTATAGTGTTGATGCCGTAGAAGCTATAATTCAATATGGATTAACAAATGGATATAATTTTGCTCCTTTAGACATTACTTCACCAGGAGCTCATCAAAGAATTAATAATTAAAAGTTAATTCTTTTTTAATTGCTTTTTAACAGCTAATAACCAAGAGAAGACATTTGTAACTAAAAAATTGTATCTTTGGCCATTTTTTAAATCAAATCTTAGAACATTAAAACCGCCAATGCTTACACTTTTAACATCATCAAGTAAAATTTCATTATATTTATGATCTTCATCAACTTGTAAATATATTCTTATATTAGATAAGATTAAAGTTCCAGTAATATTTTCATTATCACCAAATACACTACCTTTTGAAACTTTAATATTTTTTTCTTCTATTCTTTCAAATTCGTGCATAAAAATCATTCCTTACTTTTAAATATTAACATAAATCGTTTTTGGAGACTATAAAAATATATTTATTTTACATTACTTTTCTGTTATAATATCCCATGTAAAAGGTGAAATTATGAAAAAAGATGAATTTTTAAAACGTTTAGAAGAAGCTTTAAATAAACTTCCTGAAGAAGATTTAAAAAAGGTTATTAGAAAATATAAAGCTACTTTTACAAGACAAATGAAAAAAGGTAAAACCGAAGATGAAATAATTGGTGAATTTGGTAATTTTAATGAACTTACTAATAATATTTTAAAAGAACATGGAATTGAAACGCCTGCTCAAACTTCAGCCAATGTCATTACTGATTTTTTCAATGAATTTTTAAAAGTTGTAGAGGATATCGTTAATTATATTTCTAAACAAGATCTAAAAGAAATTGCTATTTTAATTTTAAAAATTGTAGTTACTTTACTATTAATCTCTTTACTTAAAATACCTATTTTATTTATTAGAGATTTAGGCACGGGTATTTTAGATTTACTATTTATGCCCCTTAGTACTATATTAATATTTTGTTTTAGATTTATAGTTGAAATTTTTTATGTCATACTTGCAATTACTGTTTTTGTTAAAGCCTTTAATATTATTATAAAACCAACATTAAAGAAAAAAAAGTAATGTATAAGAATCTTTTTATGTTATAAGTATCTGAGGACTAATTAATTTTTCTCAGATATTTTTTGGTAAAATGAAGATAAAAAGTATAATAAGTTTAATGACGGTGTCTAAATTTATCGGAAAGATTAAAAAGTAGGATAAGCAATATTATATAAAGCCAGAGAACAAGGATTAG
>CANPXJ010000078.1 GCA_947585915.1 uncultured Bacilli bacterium
GACATCAATAAGTTTATCATTTAATTAAAATATTAACAAGTTCCATCAGTAAAATTGTTCATAAGAGATAAATTTTTTATAATTTTACAAATTCTGTGAAAAATTTTTTGAATTTATTTTACCAATCTATTTTGATAAATAATTCATAACATTATGTGCTATACTTAAATAGGAATTAGATAAAAAAAGAGGTTATGTAAATGAAAAATGCTAGTATTACGGAAAGATATGCTTTATGTTTATTAAAAGAGAAAAAGAACTTATATTGAAATGATATAAAGCCTTATTTAATTGTTTCAATGTTAATTGAGATGATGATAGATGAAAATTTAGAAATAACTGAAAAAAATAAAATTATTATTAAAGATAAAATTCCAACAGATAAACATAATCAACTATTATATGAGTATATAAAAGATATGAAAAAAGAAGAAATTCCTTTAAAAAATATATTAACTTCCATTTGTTATGGATTTTCACATAAAAAAATAACAAGCATTATCAATTTATTAAAAGAAAGTATGCTTGAAAAGAAATTAGTATCTACTAAAAATAAAAAAGGTTTATTTGGCACTAATAAAGAATATTTAGAAGTTAATGAAAAAGAATTTACCAACCTTATTACAAAAATAAAGACTAATTTGCTTAAAGAAAAAGAATTTAAAGACGATATAATTTTATTAGCTTCCTTATTAAACTATACTAAATTTTTAAAAAATATCTTTAACAAATATGAAAAAGAACAAATAAATGATAAATTAAAAGAAATTGAAAAAACTGATATTGCTCAAAAAATAAAAATAGCTCAAAAAATAATTAGTAATTTTTCAGCTATTGTTACATCTACAATGGTAAATGCTTCTAGTCCTATGTAAACATCATGTAAGTGATGTTTTTTTAATGGTGGTGATGATGGGAAGAAGATTTAACATCAATTTTACATCTTGTATTAAAACACTCTTCATCTTCTAACTCCATTTCAATGGTGGAATGTTTTATGTTAAACTCCCCTAGTTTTTTTCTAATAAGCATTTTATCTTGAGGATTATATTTTTTTACAACAGCATGCAAAGTAGCAAAATTATTTGCACCATCTAAAGTCCATAAATGCATATGATGAATGTCCTCAATACCCTTTAATTGCAATAACTCTTTTTTTAACTTTTCAATATCAATATCATGAGGAGTTTTTTCTAAAAATATTTCTCCTATTTCTTTAATATTTTTATAACAATGATATAAAATAAATAAAGCAACACCTAGTGATAAAATTGGATCAATAATTTTAATAGAGGTAAATTTCATTAAGATTGAACCAATTAATACAACTACCCATCCTAAAACATCTTCTAGCATGTGTAAATTTACAGATTTTTGATTTAAAGAATGTCCACCTTTTGTATAATAAGTTGCTAAAAAGTTCACAACTACTCCTAAAATTGCCATTATAATCATCCCATTATAATTAACAGCTACTGGGTTTATTAATCTTTTAATGGAATTATATATAACAAATAAAGACCCACCAACTAAAATACTAGTTGTAATAATACTTCCTAACACAGAATATCTAAGATAACCATAAGTATAATCTTCATTTGGTTTTTTCTTGCTTTTCTTTTCTAAAAAATAAGCCATACCAATACTTAATCCATCCGCAAAATCATGAATTGAATCAGATAAAATAGCAATACTATTAGTTAAAAATCCTCCTATTAATTCAAATATGGAAAATCCAATATTTAAAATAAAAGCAACCAAAATATTTTTATGACTTTCTTTCATAGTCAATCCTCTCCTAACCAATTATATCACAAATTTCCCTTTAAAAAAAACACCAAAAAGGGTGCTTCTCATATATTATAGTAAAGGTGATTATTATGTATCATAAAAATAATGGTGGTGGTATTTTTAGTGTTTTTGCTATCATTGCCTTATCTATTTTAATTTTTTATCAAGTTATTATAACTTTAATATTACCACTTAGATTTAATATTTTTATTCTTTTAATTGAAGTTGCCTTACTTTTTTTCTTCCTCTACCGTATAGTATGGCCTTATTAATTGTTCAGTAATATATAAATAATCTAACATTTGGCGAATGTTTTTACAATTGTTAAATTCATCACTTTGCAAATCGACTTCAGGAACTAAAGAAATTAAGATAAAAAACAACTTCTTTTCTTCTTCGCTCAAAGGGTTTTTCCCGGCATATTTTTTTAAGACTGTTTCAAAATCAATATTAAAATAATCATTTTTATAAAAATTAACCAAATCAAGAACTGGTGTATCTATTTTCGAATTTTCCCAACTTATTAAATACCCTTTATCTTTTCGCAAAAAATGATCAGTATTTAAATTGTTATGGATTAAACTAACTCTTTCTTTATTATCTTTTTTTACCATCTCATACCATTCGTCTAATTCTTTTTTACAAAAATCTAGAGAGGCCATTAACTTCGAGGAATTAACAATTAATAAAAAGGAAGAAGGAGACATATAAATTTCTTCATCAATTTTCGTAAATAATTTATTATAAAAATTAGTAAGATAGTTAATATTATTTAAAACATTTTCGTAAATTTCTTTATATTTATCTTCACTAACCGTTTTATAATATGTTGTTTTTAAGTGTAAGTTAGCCACAACATCAACCATATCTAAAGCTTTTTGTTCTTTAGGCATAGCTACATCATCAATATATTCATAAACATTTAAATCGCTTCGTGTGTCATCTACTAAATTAGGAAAGTTATCAAAATTTCTTGATTTTAAATAATTAAATATTTTTTTTATGTCTTTATTTTTTTTATCTTTAACTAAATATTTTCCATCAGTTGTTTCTAAAATAGTAGTTTTTCCTTTTATAGTTACTCTTAAAGGTTTATAAGCTTGTTTTAATATTTCTAATGTTCTACTCATCTTTTTCTTCGGGAATTATAATTTTATCACCAATATTTATATTATCAATATTATTGTATTCTTTAATAGTTTCTATAGTTGTATTATAAGATTGACTAATACTTTCTAAAGTTTCCATTTCTCTTACAATATGTACATTGTAAGTCATGTATTCATCTTCTTCTTTATCATTACTTGAAATAGCTTTTAAGACTGTATTTTTTTCATTTTCATCTAATCTTTCTTCTTCCTCTTCTTTTATTTCTTTTTCCTCTTCTACTTCCTCTTTTACTGGTAATTTTATTTCTTCTAAAGTAGTATTATTAATTTCTTCATCAACTTCTTCAAAATGCGCAATTTCTTCTCTATCTTCTTTTTCTTCTTGTATTTCTTCTATTTCATGCTCCTCTTCCTTCTTTTCTTGGGCAGTGATAGTAAATTCAATATTTACTCTTAAAGTATCTTCCCCAATAATATCATAGTAAAAATCTACTATTTCAAAATTTAAAGTATCTAAATCAATATTTTCTGTTACTTCAACATTAAAAGGAAGTTCATAAGAAAAGTCTTCTTTATTAACACATACTTCATGAGTTTTATAATCTCCACTAACAATAAAGTTACCCGAAATCTCTTTTTCATTGATGTTTAATTCATGTTCTAAAGATATAGATGTTATTTCCGCAATCTTACTTTTAAATAAAATATCCTTTGTAAAAGGAATGGTGGTTTTCATCATATCATCCTCTTTCTAAAAAAGTATATGAAAAAAGTTCTAAAGCTAGAACTTTTAATTAGTTTATGATAAATGGACTTTCTTCACTACCATCTCCTATTACTTGTGCATCTGCTTTTAAATTGATGACTGGCACAACAGCGTTAGCAGCGATAGTAATGCTGCTGTCGAGGTTGCCACGGTAGCCTCCGAAGACAGAAGCATAATTACTAGAATAGCGAGGCGATAGGCTCCACCACCAATAATTATGATAAAGATAATTTGTTTCATCGGCATATGGTTCATTCCATGATAGCCCCGCCATATTTAACTCATCTGCTGTTATTAATCCTATCTTTGTTTTATATATTCCTCCATAGTCTCTTGGTGAACCATTTTGATTATTTGGCTCTGGACATTTTAAACTTGGTTCTTTTTTTGTTACTACTCGGTCATATGCTCCGTAATATACCGTTGATGTACTTCCATTATCTGTTCCACTACCATATGAGGTATCATTACAGAAATATCCTTGAGCTATTTGATCGTTTACGCCTTTTAAATCACTTTTATACCATGTTTCTAGTGCTGTCTTTATATTACTATCTTGTCCTACAAAGTTTTCATTACTAAAACTATTACTACTTGAATCATATGTTACCTCGCAAGGATTATTCTTTGTGCATTGGTGTTTTGTATTATCATGCGTATAGCCTGTATTCTTTCCAGCATGGACATTACTTTGCCAACTATAATTATTGAACGTTGAATTAGACTCTATTTTATCTTTTAAAATAAGTCTTATTGTTCCATCTCCATTGATTCGTAATATCTTCCATTCTTTATTTGCAAATGAAACATTATTATTTAGTTCATTTCTATCTCCTCTAAAATAATAACTTTCTCCTTGATTATCTTCTGACTTATACATCCCACTTCCTGTACTTTTGCTCTTACATGTACTAATATATTCATCGGCTTTTATTATACTTGTTTTATCTTCACTTATTGACTTTATTTTATACATCGTTGTACAGGGATTACTTGCTCCCATACATATATATTTACCTATATCATTATCTGTAAAATTGGTAGTTATATAATTATCTACTTTTATACCATTATTTTTTATTGTATATAACCCATTATTACCACTATATTCAAAACTATCTCCTATAAAGTACCGATTTGTTGATAATAGAGACACCGTTTTGTCTTTTGTGCTGGCTTGGCTACAATCTTCTCCTACTGGTTCTCCTTTTGAAAAGTCTGGTATTTCATTTTGTAGTGTATTATGCGCTAGTATTGCGTCCTTTAATTTTTGTAATTTTTCAAATTTTACTCGACATTCTGTATCTTTTGTTGGATTCTTTACTGTTAATGTATTTGTTTCTTTATTATAACTTGCTATTGCTCCACTATCACAACTTACACTTTCAAAACCATATCCTTCATCAGGAATTACCTTTTCTGTTATTGTTTGCTCATAATCTGTTTCTACATTTTTACTTGTATCATTTCCTATTTTTCCATTTTCTGCTTTTATTGTAATTTGTATTTTTTTACTTACTTTACTATTAAATGCTAAACTACTCTCTGTATAACTATATAATGCATAGGAACTTATTATAAATATTGTTCCTATTAATATTCCTATTATTCCTATCTTTTTT
>CANPXJ010000079.1 GCA_947585915.1 uncultured Bacilli bacterium
AAAAAAACTTTATGTCTTTTTTTATTCTTAATTTTCATAAAGTTTTCCTTTTTTTATTTATTTACTCTTTTTTTCTGATATTATTTGAATAATTTATAAAAAAACATTGAATTTTAAATCAATGCTTATTTATGTAATTTCCGATAAATTTTTAATAATGTTGGTAAAACTTTATACCAAAAAGGTTTATTGACTAAATCAAATTCCCCTAAAAATTCAATGTATTCTCCTCCAAATTTTCTTTTAAACTCGTGTAATCCCGCTAATTTTTTATAAGTAGTTTTAGGGTCTCCTACTGTTCCGAATAAATCAAAGAAATCTAATTTTTTATTAATAGAATCAAGTAAAGCTTCATAATAACATCTATTTACAGCAAAAGTTCTTTCTCCTAATATATCATTACCTAAGTATAGTAACCATGCTCCATACTTCGTATAAGTAATTGCCGATGATACAATTATTTTGCCATCTTTATATTTTCCTTTATATGGAGCGAAAACTTCTAAATCTTTTTCTAATCTTTTAACTCGATCATTAGCATCGGCAATATTCTTTTTGCTAATTTCTTTACTCTCCAATTTTTCTTTTAATTCTTTTAATTCATTTTTAGTTTTTTTAATAATCTTATCAGGATATATTCGAACATTTAAAAGCTTAACACTATTATTTTCTTTAAAATATTTATAAAAACTTCGATAATATTCGGTTGAGTAAGCGTGGAAACCATCTTTTTGAGCATTGTTTAAAATTAAGTCATGCATTATATCAACATTATTTCCTTCTTCAATTTCTAAGTCATATGAATAACTTCTTTTGATAGTATTCATATAAGTTTTAGAAATATTTTTAATAATTTCCTCTTTGTCTTTATCTAAATGGACACGAATTGTATAACGGGGTTGGTTACCTTCATATAATTTATAAAAACCTTTATGAATAAAACCTAATTCTAAGAACTTATTAAATATATCATGATTATTTTCTACGTTTTCAATTCGATTAGCTTTTTCATCAATATCTTGATATTTTACGCCAGGGTCAACCTTTAAATAAATAGCATTTTCCTTTTTTAAAAAATTTTTTAAACCTTCTACAAAAAAAGCAAATAACTTTTCATCGTGATAATCAATAACAAACCCTCTTGGCACATAAAAGTAAGACATATTTAGAGGTGTTTTTCTCTTTAAAAGTAAAGCACAAGCTTGTAATTTATTTTTATTATCTACTACCCCTACATAATAGGGAATTAAACCTCTAGCTTCTTTTTGTGTTTGACCCCATTCATAAGATTGTAAAAAATGAGCATTTTTACAACTATTAAAAAATTTAATATAATCTTCTTTTTTGACATTTTCAATAAATTTCATTTGTTTCACCTTTTTTATTATACCACGATTTTTAAAAATAAAAATTATTTCCCTTTTTAAGAAAATGATGTTATAATTTTAGGGTACGAATAAGGTGAGGGTATGCGAAAAAAAGCTTTAATAGTGGTTTCTGTCCTGATGGTTTTTAATATAGGATTACTAATTACGAAAATGATTAAACCTAGTATGGCTTTTGATGAACAGAGGTCTGATAAATCTAGAATTACCGAAATAAAAACTGCTGATGAGGCAAATAAAATTGAAGATTATGATAATTTTTATGTTGATTTAGTTTCATTAGAATCAATAGATGGCAAAATTAATGTTATGGATAATGATTTTACTATTCCTGAAGATTTATTAAATGATTTAAATAATACTGTTAATAATTATCAAAATGGTTCAGCTTATCTAGTTGTTAGTTTAAAAGATAAGATGGTTTTTGGTTATAATGTTGATGCTTCTTTTTCTTCAGCTAGCACAATAAAAGCTGCCTATGCGTTATATATTTATAAATTAGTTGCTGATAATAAAGCTTCTTTGGATGATACTATTTCCTATGAGGCCAAATTTTATAATAAAGGAACTGGTAATGTAAAAAATAGTGCTTATGGAACAGCTTATACTATTAAAGATTTAATATATCAAATGATTCATGAAAGTGATAATTCTGCTTATTTAATGCTTTTAAATAAATATAAGTGGGACGGCTTTAATGAAATGTTAGATGATTTAGGAACGCCAGAATCTCATTTAAGTAATACATCTCGTTGGGGAAAGTTAAGTGCTCGTGGTAGTGCGATGATATGGCAAGAAATATATCGTTTTAGTAAAACAGATGATGAAGGAAAAGAATTATATGATTTACTTCTAAATGCAAAGTATAATTATTTTAAAGAAGTTGTTCCTGAATTAAAAAGTGCTTGTAAAGCAGGGTTTACCGAAACTGCTGTACATGCTACAGGTATAGTTTATGAAAATGAAAATCCATACATTGTTATAATTTTATCAAATGCTGGTGGTAATATGAATGGTGCTTATAGTCATGTAAAAAATACATTTTCTAAAATATATCCTGTAATTCAAAAATATAATGAGTTTATAGCAAAATAGAATATTAATAAACGCTGTAGTAATTTCTACAGTGTTTTTTACATATTTTATATTGTTTAGCAGTGCAGTAAGAAACCTCTGATTTATTAGAATGGTAAAATGGTTTCTTTACTGTAAGAATATATATATATATGAATAACTTGCTTTATTTTTAACTAATCTATTATATCCGGTGTCCTACTAGCAGGAACTTTTAATTACTAGCACAAAATGTATCTTGTCCCGGAATATATTTGTCAAATTTAAAATATCTCCACTAGTGAAAGTTACTGAATCACTAAAATAAATGATTTGCTAATATGATGATTAACTACTAAAATAGAAGAACTAAATTATGCCATTTTTTGCTGGTAAAGGGGTTGCCATTCTTATAATTTTTAAGCCATTGCGAAAATTAATCTCCATATTTTAGATAAATTACCAAAAGAATAATTCCACTAACTGACATAATTATACCTAAAATTAAACCTTGAGGAATATAATCAATTGTTATTTTATTTTTTCCTTCTTTTAATTTTAAACTAACAAAAGCATTTAAACCAAGTGAAGGATTTACTTTTTTGCCATTAACTTTAATAATCATTCCCTTTTCATAAGCAATAGTTGTAAATAAGTAAGGTTTATCTTTTGATACATTAACATCGGCTTCAAATAGATGGTTAGTATGTAATCTTATGTTTTTCAAAGTATTTGTTTGAATTTTTTGCATAATGTTTTTATAATCATTTTCTTTAATATAATGAACATCCCCGATATTTATTTTTTCTTCGAGATTTATAAAAGTATTAACTATTTTAACATTATCATCTTTTAAAACGTATATATATGATTTAGAATTTGAAATCTCAACATCATTAATATAAATTTTAGTAGTAAAGTTATCATAATCTTGAATTATAAACATATTTTCTTGAGCTTTAAACTTAATTGTCGTATAAGCATCTATAGTTTCATCAATTTTTTTATAAGTATTAGTTTTTTTGTTATATTTTGCATTATCTAAAGTTACCTTTTTATCATTTAGATAGTTATATATATTTAGATTTTCTCCTAACAAATTACTAAATATAGTATTCATATTATCATAATAATATTTATCTTTAAGTTTTATCTTAGCTAAATTATTTTTACTCATAAAACCAACTGATAAAGGGTAATCATTAATATAAGTATCATCACTAATTTTTCTAAAATATTCTAATGATTCATTTCCTACTAAATATTTTATATTGAATAAGCTCATAATAAAAGGGTCAAATTTATTTAAAACAATGCTACAATGACTATCAACAGTTAAATTTAAATAATTTTCCATTAAATCAACAACTTTTTGATTACGAACGGAATTAAAATAATTAATACCATTATAGTCAAATAATAAACCATCATTGTAGGTATAATTATTTATTAGCTCTAATCTATAAAAGCTAGAATCCCATTTTTTTATTTTATCTATTTGATTATTTAAATTAATTTTATATTCTACATCAAATTTTTCAGTGTTTTTATTATTATTTTGCTTAACATTAATAAATGTATTAGTACCTAATTCGAGAAAGATAAAGAATATAATTATATATTTATATTTTCCTTTAGTATCAAACATAAATATATAATTTAAAAATAGTAATAAAGAGAAACCAAATATAAAGATTCTAAAAAGAGATTTAACAGGTAATGCTTTATAAAAGATAATAAAAGTAATTGTAAAAACAACTGTAAAGACAACATAAATAAATAATTTAAATATTATAGCTGGTTGACAATTTTTAAAATTCATTAAATTTTTATAAGCAACAATTATTATAAATAAAGACAATGTAAATGAATATCTGTGTTGCCACCATACTGGTTTTTGGAAAAATTGCCAAGCAAAATCAAATAAATTAAAACTATAACATATAGCATAAAAGATAATTATTATAAGAGTAGTAATTTTAGTTTTAAGAGAAATGCTTTTATTGAAAAAAGATGTTATAAATAATGTTAAAACAAATAATGTACAATAATTCTGAGCAAAACCGTAACCTACTTGAGATGAATCATAATTACCAGGTAAAAAAGAATATAAGAAATATTTTATATTAGAATTAAATTCAAAATATTTAGTAAAACCGGAAGTATAACCTGATATTTTTCCGTTTTTTAAAGCAAAGAACGAAGGAACTAAAATAATTGAGGCGATTAAAGCGGATATTAGGGAACTTATTATAAACTTTAGAATAAGTTTTTTATCTTTATACTTATTTTCTTCTACTAATTTATATATAAAATAGATTAAACAAAAGATACAACTAATATATCCGGTATAAAAGCTAATAATTATACTAATAGCTAAAGACAAAATGTATAATAATGAAGATTTATTTGTAAAAATTTTATTAATACCTAATAAAATAATGGGTAATATAATAATACCATCTAGCCAGAAGACATTATAGTAATAGGCAGTGGTAAAACCTATTAGAGCATAAATTATACTGAATATAGTACTCCAAATATTATCGTGCTTTTTTTCATGACTTAA
>CANPXJ010000080.1 GCA_947585915.1 uncultured Bacilli bacterium
AACAACAAAAGAAGAAGGAGAGAACAAAAAATTTATAAGTAGAATAACAATAGAAGGAATAAATGGAGAAAACACCTTAGGAGGAAAGATCTTAGCCAACAATGAAGTAATAGAAAAAGAACCAGATTTTAAAAAGGGAGAACCATTAGGGGAAGATTGTAGTCAAGTTATAACAAAAGATAAAACAGTATCACTATTATCATCCACTAATTACTATATAGGAGATAGTTTTGAATATAGTAACAATGATAATGGACAATATACAATAAAAAATAATGATATAAAAGTAGATAATTATACAACTAATAATTTTACAGATAACGATATAGGTAAATATATTTGTATGAGTAGTAATCCTTGCAGAATAATGTATAAAATAAAGTCAATAAGTGAAGATAAAAAAAGTATAATAAAAGCAGATGAATATAAAAGTAGCTGTAATAGTAAAAGTACAGGCAGTGGCTTATATAAAGCAGAAGATGATGATGGAGAAAGTTATTATTTTAGGGGTAATATAGAAAACAATTATGTTAAGTTTGCAGATATGTTATGGAAAGTAGTACGAATCAATGGAGATGGTTCTGTAAGATTAATTTTAAATGATAATATAAATAATTATTCTAAATTCAATGATTATCAATATAATTACAATGTCCATGCTGGAAAGAATACAGGCTATACGCATGATAATACAAGTGGAAAAGAGTGTACTAAATCTCATCCATGCGAGGTAACATATGATTCAAATAGTAATAGTTTTAATAACGATAAGTTTGGAGGAGAAAATAGTGATATAAAGACAGCTCTAGAAACATGGTATAAAAGTAATTTAAAAGATGTAAACGATCAAATAGCACAAGGATATTTCTGTAATGATACATCATATGGAAGTGGAACAGAGGATTCAACAAGTAGTCTTTTGTTTTATGGAGCACATGATCGAGTAGTAACAAAAAAACAGCCCAGTTTAAAATGTCCAGAACCAAATAATCAAAGTGGAGAACCAAGAGATTATGGAGGAATATATAAAACGAAGATAGGATTAATAACAGCAGATGAAATGAATATGGCAGGGTTTTCACGGAATGAACCAAATGCTGATGAAACAAATTATATTTATTATGCTTACAATCGATGGAGCCTTTCGCCTGTCAATTCCAGTACTACTGCTCATGTATTTGGAGGCAAAGGCGGCTTCATCGGAAACGACGTTACTAGTAATGCCTATGCTGTTGCGCCAGTTATCAATTTAAAAGCAGATGTTCAAGTAACAGGAGAAGGAACAGAAATAAACCCCTTCGTTATAGAATAATTTTGAAGAATACATTAAATGATGTGTTCTTTTTTGATATGGTTAGTTGAAAGTAAATATTTAAATTGTTATAATAAAAATGTTTAGGAGGCTACTATGAAAAAATACCGTAATGATTTATATCTTTTCGTAATTTTAATGTTTATATTATATTTTTTTTCAATAAATAAATTTATGTTTAAAAATATCGATATAGTAAATATTTTATTTGTAATTTATCCTATATCATTTTTTATAACATCAACCATCGAAGCGCGTTATTCAGGTAACTTTTATGTTTTTCCAATTGTATCATCAATTTTTTATATTCCTTTAGCTTTTACTATTTATGATGTATCTTATTTGGCTTGCTTCTTTATTTATTTGGTTATTGGTCTTTTAGGAGGTTTATTTGGACTTTGGTGTCATGATAATGAAGAGGTAAGGAAGTCTTTTAAAAAAGCAATAGGAGTAGTAAGTATTATCGGCATAATTTTTACTACTGCAGCTTATTTTTTAAATATTTATTTGTCTAAATGTCTAGACTATTACTGTAGAGTTTCTGATTTTTTTACGGCAAGTTCTATTCAAAGTTTAATGGCAATTGGCTTGATGATTCTATTAGCTTGGTTTTGTTTCCGTAAAAAAGGGAAAAAGAAAAAAGATAAGGATGGGGAAAAATGATTATCGAAAAATTAGAAAGTGTATTAAAAAATATTTTTGAATCTTGTGGTTTTAAAATAGATAAGGTAACTATTGTAAATTCTAATCGCCCTGATTTATGTGATTTTCAATGTAATGATTTATTTAAATTAAGTAAAATTTTTAAAAAATCACCTATAGAAATAGGCCATGATATTGAAAATTATGAGGGTGAAGAAAAAAGGAAAGTATTTAAAAAATTAGAATTTGTTAAACCTGGTTTTCTAAATATGACTCTAAGTGATGAATTTATAAATGAAAATATTAGATTTATGAATGAAAGTAAAAGTTTAGGAATTAAATTACCTAAAAAAGAAACTTACGTCATAGATTATGGAGGACCTAATGTAGCTAAACCTTTGCATGTTGGCCATATGCGCTCGGCAATTGTCGGGGAGTCTATTAAAAGAATAATTAAATATATGGGTAATGATGTGATAGCTGATATTCATTTAGGTGATTATGGTTTACAAATAGGCCAAGTAATCTATGGTTTAGAAAAAAATAATATTAAGAATGAAGATATAAAGATTGAGCTCTTAAATAAACTTTATCCAGAAATTAGTGCTTTATGTAAAGAAAATGAAGAGGTTAGTAAAATATGTGCTGATATTACCAAAAAGTTACAAGATGGTGATGAAAAGTATCAGAAAGTATGGCAAAAAATTATGGAAGTATCTATTCAAGATATGAAAAGCCTTTATAGTTATTTAGATGTCAACTTTGATTTATGGTATGGCGAAAGTGATTCCTATCTCTATTTAGATGAGTTAAAATCTAAATTAGATTCCCAAAATTTACTTTATGAAAGTGAAGGAGCTTTAGTTGTAGATATCAAAAAAGATACTGATAAAAAGGAAATACCTCCTTTATTATTTCAAAAAACTAATGGGGCGTATTTATATGCTTCTACTGATTTAGCAACTATTTTGCAAAGAGTTAAAGATTATAAACCTAATCATATTTTATATGTTGTTGATAATCGTCAATCTCTACATTTTGAACAAGTTTTTCGAGTAAGTGATAAAATAAAATTAAAAGAATATCAAAATCTAGAATTTTTAGGCTTTGGGACAGTTAATGGCAAGGACAATAAGCCCTATAAAACAAGAGAAGGAAAAGCTCCATCTTTAGCTGATTTATTTAAACAAACTGAGGATATCTTTATTTCTAAAAAAGAAGAAAATAAAAACATGAATAAAGAAGATATCAAAAAAATAGTTAATGCTATTTTAAAATTTGCCGATTTACAAAATTCAAGAGAGAAAGACTATATATTTGATTTAGATAAATTCTCTGATGTTACAGGTAAAACAGGTCCTTATATTTTGTACACTTATTTGCGAATGAATAAGATTATAAACGAAGTAGAAATTAAAAATGAAACTTTAAATAATAAAATATATGATAATTTTGATCGTGATTTACGCCTAAAAATATTAGATGCACCTAATACATTAAATAGTGCTTTTGCGGAACGAAAACCATCTTATTTAGCTAATTATTTATATAATTTATGTGTTAGCGCTAATGCTTTCTATGCACAAAATCATATTTTAGGTTGCACAGATACTGAAAAACAAGAAAATTGGCTTTATGTAATTAAGCTTTTAAATAAAGTAATTAAAGATTTATTATATTTACTAGGAATTGAAATACCTAGTAAAATGTAGGAGGAAAGTTAATGAAGACACGCTATGGAGCAAATCCTAAAGATTTTAAAAAATACGATACAAAAGAAATAAGGGAAGAATTTTTAGTTGAAGATATCTTTAAAGAAGATACTATTAATTTAACTTATTCGCATATAGATCGCATTATTTTTGGTGGAGCTTACCCTGTAAAAAAAACACTTAAATTAAATGAGGCAATTGATGTCAAAAAAGAATTAGGAATGAATTACTTTTTAGAAAATAGGGAACTTGGAATTATTAATATTGGACAAGAAGGAAAAGTAATTGCTGATGGAAAAGAATATATTTTAGATAATCTAAATGCTTTATATTTACCATCTGGAACTAAAGAAGTTGAGTTTCAAGATATTAAAGGAGCTAAGTTTTATTTAGCTTCAGCTTTTGCTCCTCGTCAAACAAAACCAATATTAATTGATTATGAAAAGGCTAAAAAAGTACCATGTGGAGATATTAAAACTAGTAATAAAAGAGTAATTAATCAATTAATACATCCATCTATAGTTGATACTTGTAATTTAATGATGGGAGCAACGGAACTATTAGATGGTAGTGTATGGAATACGATGCCTGCTCATACGCACGAAAGAAGAATGGAAGTTTATTTTTACTTTGGAATTGATGAAAAAAATGTTGTCTTTCACTTTATGGGCCAAAAAGATGAAACAAGACATATTGTTGTTAAAAATGAGCAAGCAGTAATATCACCTAGTTGGTCGATTCATAGCGGTAGTGGGACAGGAAGTTATAAATTTATCTGGGCGATGGTTGGTGAAAATAAAGTTTTTGAAGATATGGATGAAATAAAAATAAAAGATTTAAAGTAGAATTTAATTAATTAATGATTGCTAAAACAAGCAAAATTATATATAATAAAAATGTAAGTGCTAATTTGAATAGCATCTACACGTGTTGTGTTGACGCCATGCTTTAAAGATTACTCTTTAAAACGGGCGTCCTTTTTATTTTAAGATACTAATCAGTATGCTTAAAATAAGTATAATTACTAAATATTTTAACAAAGTTAAGATATCTTTCATAACGCATCAACTCCTTAA
>CANPXJ010000081.1 GCA_947585915.1 uncultured Bacilli bacterium
ATCTATATTAAAATTTTCATTTTAATATCTTTTTCTTCTAGTGTGTCTATTTTTTCATAAAACTTTTCACACTATCTAATATTCTAACACATTTGTTGTGTAAAATACATATCAATTAAAGTTTTAAATTTTATGTAAAATTATAATTTAACTTGACTTTTGTTATGGGGGGGGGTTATAATGTGGGAGTAATAATAAAGTAAGGGAGGAATGAATTTTGAGCAACATAAGTGCAAACATGGATGCCATAAGAACATTAGGCGGCAAAGTAAAAGAAAATGGAGAGGCATATATCCAAGAGGTAAACAAAGTATATCAAGCCGTAGAGGAATTAAGAAATGGATGGCAAGGTGCTGATAATCAAAGCTTTGTAAACAAAGTAAATGAATATAAAGACCCTATTACAAACTTAGGAAAAGTAATAAATGATTATGGAACATTCTTAGAATCTACAGCATCAACATTACAAAACTTGCAAGATGATATAGCAAGTGCTGCCGGAAAACTATAGGAGGGAATTACAATGATTGAAAAAATTAGTTATGAAGAAGTAAATCAAATAGCTTCAACAATAAAAAATGGTGCAGAAAGAATGAGACAAATTTTAAATGAAACATCACAAAATATGTCAAATGTTAATCAAGATGATACATGGAAAAGTAATGCAGCTGGAGAGTTATATGCTAAATTTAAAGAATTAGAAACAAAATTTGAAGGATTTTATACCGAGATAGAAAATTATTCAAAATTTTTAACTCAAACAGTAGGAACATATCAAGCTGCCGATGCTGCAATAGCAAATGCATCAAGCAACTTAGCATCATAAAAAAAATATTGAATAAAAAAATAACTAAAATAAAAAAATATTTTAGTTATTTTAATATTGGAGGGAGAAAAGATGGGATCATTTGGTATGCGATCATCAAGAAGGACTACAAGTATAGGTGGATTGCCTACTCCAGATGAAGCAGCAAAATTAGCCGCTGATCAAAGACAAAAGAGAAGTGACTTAGATAATTATGTTAATCAAGCCAATGCAAAAGTCAATGAGATAAATGAAATAAATAGCAAAATAGATCAGGCAAATAGTTGTGCCTCGCAAGTAAGATCAATACCTGGGATAATAGGAGAGGCGTGTGCAACGATGGGATCAGTAGGAGCAGCTTTGCAAAGCGGTCTAACAATAAATGGGACACCCGTAGGTATAAATGTATCAAATGATTCAGTAAGTATAAAAGGGAATGCCGATGGTGGAGTAGAAGCCATAATATCGAAGGTACAAGAATATTGTACGAGAAAAAATCAAGAAGGAAATCAAAAGAAACAAGAAGCAGAACAAATAAGAACGCTTTATGAAAATAGATTATCCTCATATCCCGCTGATTTAGGACCATATGGACCGGCACCGACCTTTCCAGATGTTCCCGAAATTCATGATTTTGGGGGATAAAAAAAGAATAAAGGAGGAAAAAAATGTACGATAAATATTTGCCAGTAGGAACAGTAGTATTATTAAAAGAAGCAAGCAAGAAACTAATGATAATAGGATTTTGTGGAGTAGGAGACGAAAAAGATAAGGTATATGACTATATAGGATGTTTGTATCCAGAAGGATTAATAGATTCCGCGCATACAGCATTGTTTAATCATGAACAAATAAGTAAGATATATTTTATGGGATATCAAAGTGAAGAGGAGAAAGAATTTAAAACAAAACTAAAAGAAGTAATAGCAAAAGAACAAAAATAAAAGCAAAAAAATGTTGGTGATAGAATGTATAAAGATTTAGATTATAGTCCAGAGAGTTACGCATCAGCCGTCAATTATGCAAATCGACTAAATAGTCAAATGGAAAGTGCTAAATCAGAATGTCTAGGTATATTATCAGGATTAAATCCACCAGCTGATTTGGATATAAGTGGAGAAGTATCAAGTTTAAGAGGTATAATAGAATCCATGTCAACAAGAGTGGGAGAAATAAGAACAATAATAAGTGATATAAGAGATGAGATAGAATCAAGAAATGCAGAGATAGCATCAAAATTAGATGTGTATATAAATAATGAGAAAGCCTATATCCATAATACAGAAAAAGATAGAATAGTAGGAAGCAAACCAAATCCAAAAGACTATGCAGATGGAGTAAACGATGAAGCATATATAAAAGATTTAGAGAAATATAATAAAACGTTAGCAGCATATGAGGCATTCACTGAAGGTAAGATCGATTATAATTATTTAAAGAGTACATATGGAGAAGAAATAGCAACAGAAGTTCAAAAAGCATATGGTAAAGAGTATAGTGGTTGGCAAGAAGGCGAAGGAAAAAGCATAGTAGAAGGAGTAAGTGGAGTAGTAACAACAGTAAAAGATGTAGCAGTACTATTAGTTACAGATCCCGTAGAATTTTATGTAAGAACTGAAGCAACAATTGCGAATGCAGTATCAGCAGGATTAAATGGGATGTTAAATACTGTAGAGAATGCGGTAGATTTAGTAACAGCTGTTGGAGGGGCCGTAGGATCGGGAGTAGCAAGTTGGACAGGACACGAAGAGACCTCGAAAAAAATAAGAGAAAACACAAGTAGTTTTATAAGTACAGAGTGGGTAGATACTGCATATGACATGCTATATTCAACCGCCGGAGGGAAATGGTTAGATTCAAAGTCAGTAATAAAGTATGATAGTCAAATCTTTAATGCTATAGCAGATATAGGAAAAACAGGAGGACTAATTGGATTATCTATCGTAGCATCACCTGCTGTTGGAGCACTAATGGCCGGAGCATCAGCCGGAGGAGAGACAATAGAAAAGGATTTCCAAAATATGGGTGGAACAGTAACTGATGTAAATGCTTATAATCAAGCATTAATCCATGGTCTAGCAGCAGGAGCATTAGAAGGCGGAATGTGGTATGCCGGAGCAAAGGTTGGATTAAGTGGAGATTTAGCCTTATCAGTAGCCGATCCAGTCTCAAGAACAGGTGTACAGATGTTATCTCCAACCGAAAATAGAAGTTTTAAAGAGATATTTAATGAAGATTATGGTGGAGCAAAAGGAATAATAACTAATATGGCATTTTCCATACTTGGTAATAAGTTCTCCGATAGATTTTCGGCTACTAAAAATGTTGATATAGAAACTAACACTAAGATGAAGCCTGATATTGAGATTAATGGAAAAAATTTAGCAGAAATAGAAGCTGGTACTTCAGCCGTTTGGAACAAAGGCTATACTATAGAAGATATTAATTCAAGTGGAGGAGATTTACACATTACAGATCGAGGTTTTGCTAATCTACCTCAAACATACGGATACAAAAAAGCTAAATGGTATCAAAAACTTTCTGAATTTGACATCCAAAAAAATGATAATGCTGTAAAAATAGCTGAAAAAGTAGATGATATAAGTGCAGGAATTGAACAAAGGTTATATAAAGCTGGTATAACAGATCCAGATGGAATTTACTTTTTTAAAAAAGGGATGAGTGACGATTTAGTAAATTCCACAGCACAAGTTGTTCGCAATCGTTATAACACTAATATTTCTGATATTCCAGTGATAAATCAAGAGGTTGCTTTATCTATTTTAACTGACTTGGATGCTAATTTGGATACTTATGTGGATTATCAATTAAAAAGGCAAGAAATTTTAAATTGGCGACTTGCCAAAAAAGAGGCTTTAGAAACTCCTGGTTATAGACCAGAGTATTCTTACTATGCAGATAACACTTTATCAACATTACCTTATATTTTAGAAAAACAAAAGGATTTTGAAAAAATAGATAGTACAATAAAATCTTTTGCTGATAAATATGATTTGAATTTAAAACACACACCTAATTCGGCTAAGAAAACTTATGTTTTAGCTAATGAGGCCGAATTCCGTCAAACAATAAATGATACTCACGCTGCAGCTTATAATACTTTAGTTCCCATTGCTAATAGCCAAGATAAAAAGATAGCCAATGTTATTCCTGCTGGTGATGATCAATTTTTATCACGTATTAATCATGAAGAAATTCATGGGGTAGCTCGTCGTCCTGATGGAACTACGGGCTTTAAGAATAGAGGAATGAAAGAAGCTACAACAGAATGGCTTAACAAGCGTAGTTTAATTGAAGCTGGTGAACAACCAGGAACATCTGGCTATGACGATATGGTTAAATTTGTGGATAATTTATATAGATTAATTAATGAAGATGAGGTGGCTTATGCTGGTCAAAATGGGATAAAAGTTATTGGAGACGCTTACTTTGCTGATAGTGCTGATGAAAGTATGGAAAAATTAAATGACATATTTAGAAAAGTAATCAGGGGTAATGATGAAGACAATATTATTGGTAATGCTATAGCTGACGATTTATATAATAGAGCTGTTAGAGCAACTGATGATTTTATTAAAGCAGGTAATACAAATAATAGACAAGGAAGGGATCAAGCTATAAACAATTTAAATGGTGTATGGGATAAAATACTAACAAATAGATTTAAATATTAAAACGATAGTGTGAAAAGTTTTATGAAAAAATAGACACACTAGAAGAAAAAGATATTAAAATGAAAATTTTAATATAGATC
>CANPXJ010000082.1 GCA_947585915.1 uncultured Bacilli bacterium
GATTAAATTAATTTGCAATTTTTTTGATTAATTATTGTGCAAATTATAAGTTAATTTAATTTGCAAATGTATAAAAAAGATGCTGTTATTTTTGTAATTTGGTAGCATCTTTAATATACTGATTAATTATTAAATTTCTTTTTGTTATCTTCTTTATATCTATATGTTAATAATTCTATATCGTCTTTTAAACTTTGATATGTTTTATTATTATCATTTATTAACTTAATCCAAGACTCCGTAGAAAATGGATAATTTAATATATTAATATTATCAATCATTTCATTATAAATATCTATTAAATTCATATATTTATCTAAAATTTTTCTTTGTTGAACTAAATTTTCTTTTTTTTGTAATTCTCTATTACTTATTAATATATTGGCTTGTTTTTTATAAAAAAGCATACTTGTAACTTTTGCTTCCTCATCTAATACTTTCAGATGTTTTTCAATTAACCACAACCACATTTGACGTTCTAATAATTTTTTATCAACAATTTCTAGTTTGATACTATCCATAAAATACCTCTTTTCTAAAAGCAATATTTATTTGGCTTTATACATTTTTACTAAATCTTTGATAGTCATTTTAGTACCATAATTTAAAATAGCATTAGAGTAAATTTTAATAGCTACATGAGCAACAACTATGATAGAAACGATTAATACAGCTAAAGATAAAATAATTTCACTAGGACTAGAAAGCCCCATCATTACTCGAGCTGGCATTGCAAATGGCGAAGATATTGGACAAATAGTAGCAAAGTTTGTTAATGACCCTACTGGTTTATTAATAACCATTTCTGATAGATAGAAACCAGCAATTGTTAAAAGTGTAACGGGAGTCGCTGCCGCTTGGATATCTTCAGGTTTACTAACAGTTGAACCACTTAAAGCATATATAAATGCAAAGAGATAATAACCTAATATAAAGAAGATTATCATTAATGTAAGATTTAATGGACTTACTTGAGTTGAAGTTAAAACTAAATCTAACATTGCCTTACTTAGGAATAATTTGGCACTTACTACCGCTGTTAAAATAAGAATAAGTATTTGAATTAATCCCCCTAAACCAATACCTATTGTTTTACCTATAACAATAGTTCTAGGACTAGTTGATGTAACTAATGTTTCCATTATCTTTGAAGTTTTTTCAGTTGTTATAGAACTGGATACTTGATAAGCGCAGAAATATATAGCATAAAACAATAAAATTGATAATAATGTTATAACTAAAGTATTTCCTTTTATTGTTTCAGTTTGTTCTACTTGGACATCAAATGTCGGTGTTATTTGTTTAATTTCAGTTTCACTAAGTCCTAATTTCTCTATTTGAATATTTGTATATAATTTTTCTAATTGTTCACCTAAATCTTCTGGCATCATTGCCATTGTATCATTAACTATATATCTAAAAGTTATTTCATTATTTTCTCTTTCGACGATAATTCCGGCATTGACTTTATGGCTCTCAATATCTTTTTTTATTTCATCTAATGAACTAGTCTTTATCTTTAGACTATAACCCATTTCTTTTCCATCAATTTCCTTTAACTTGCCTTCAAAAATATTTTCATTATCCGCTATTAATATTTTACTACCTTCGCTTATACTTCCTTTAGAAAAAATATTAATTATATTAGGTAGGTTAAATCCTAGGACAATTAAAGCCATAATAATGATAGTTGTAATGATAAAAACTTTTCTTTTAATCATTTCTTTTAATGTAAATTTTGATACAGTTACTATATCTCTCATATTACTCACCTACCTTTTCAATGAATATATCATTTAAAGTTGGTTTTTCAATTTCAAATTTTGTTACAGCAATATTTGCCTCTACCACTTTATTTAATAATTTATACGCTTGTTCTTCCTTATCAATTTTTATTTTATATTGATTATTTTTTTCTATTTCAACTTCAAGTTTTAATGTTTTTATTATTTTACTTATATCTTTATTAACATCAATTTCCACTCTATTTGCTTTATAAGTATTTTTTATTTCTTTTAAATTTCCTTGTAAAACTGTTTTACCTTTATTCAAAATTAAAATATCACTACAAAATTCTTCAATTGTTGTCATTTGATGAGCTGACATAATTATATATTTTCCTTTTTTTACTAAATCAATAATGACATTTTTAATTATTTCCGTATTTACAGGGTCTAGTCCACTAAATGGTTCATCTAACACAATCAATTCAGGATTATGGATTATAGCACACATAAGCTGAATCTTTTGTTGATTACCTTTAGATAATTTTTCGGCTACCATATCTAAATATTCATCAACTTTTAAAATTTTGGCCCAATGCTCAATAGCTTTTTCAGCATCTATCTTTTTCATTCCTTTTAATTCAGCAAAATACATTAGTTGTGATCTAATTATTGTTTTCGGATATACTCCTCTTTCTTCAGGAAGATAACCAAAATTAACACTCTTTCTAGTTACCTCTTTACCATTCCAAGTAATATTTCCTTTATCTTTTTTGATAATACCTAAAAGCATTCTAATTGTTGTTGTTTTTCCTGCTCCATTAGGACCTAATAAACCATAAACTCCTGGTTTATCTAAAGTTAAAGAAATATTATCTACGGCTAGTTTTGTGCCAAATTTTTTACTAACATTTTTTAATACTAAACTCACTTTTTTATTTCCTCTCTTTCTTATATTATAAAGATAATTTTTTATCATGTTTATATGCTAAAACCAATAAATTCATATCTTCATCTAAATCATGGTAAATTTTTTGATTTTCATTTATTAAATTTAACCAAGTTTCAGTTGTAATTGGATGTTTTAAAATTGAAATATTACTAAGCATGTTAACGTATCTATCATACTTTTCACTTAATTCCCATAATTTCTTTTCTTTTTGAAGTAAATGTTGATATTTATTTATATCTTTGCCTTTTTTCTCAATATTTACAATAACATTACTAATATTATAATGCCTCTTTGTTATTTCTTCTAAAATTAGAGTTTCTATAATTCTTTTTGTTACCATTTCATCTAACATTTTTTTTCCTCCTCGTAACTTTTTTTGTAATAATCAATATTATAATCTTCTTACATATTGAATAACTTTCGTTATATTACAACAGTTTTATTATTTTGTAAATATTTATCTAAAAATAATCATTATTTACTATATCTTCTTACTACTTTGTTATTTAGGTATGTATCAGCCCATTCATCCATAACATTTTTAGCTAAATCCAAAGCTTTTTTATTATCAGGATATATCATCACCGAAAAAGGTATACAATTTTCTCCATCATTATAAACATAGTCTATTTTGAATTCATTTTCATCTTCTAAGAAATTTTTTTGGACTGATGTCATTTGTAAATATATAGGGTCATAAAATGATGTGTTAAAACAATTTGTCCCCAATAAGAAGTCTGTACAAGCAGCTAAATAAGGGTCATCCATCATATCTTTATTATACTTTGCTTGATAAAATTTACTATACATAACTACAAATTTTTTAAAGCATTCTTTTTGTTCCACAATACTTTTGGCTAAATTTCGACTTTCTAAATTAACTACATTTAAATCAATATCATGTTGATATTTCACGATTTTATTTATGTATATATTATGACTTTTTTCAGCATAGTGCAAAAGCTTTTTGCCTTCTAATTTATTACTAATAATTTTACAAAGCTCATCTGTTATCAGTACATCTTCTCCAGAATAACTATAATCTAACATTGCATCTTTATCAACTAGATAACAAAGCATTCCAACCATAACTCTTTCTTGTCTATAAGTATCTTTATTAGCATTCTCTTCGGTGATAGCTTCTTGAATAAAAGTATATTTCATATTTTCTTGTAAAATATGATTAAATTCATGTATTAATACACCTTTAGTAGCATCATTAAATTCAACTGTAGAAAGCATATTTATATAATTATTAAAACAAGTCCCTGCAAAGCCTCTAGAATCGTCCAAATAACCATTGCTTAATTCATATTGATATCTTATTTTTAAATTTTGAACTTTTTTTAAAGTATCCGTATTATTAAAATATTCAGCTTGGTCTTTTAAACTTTCGTTATAATAATTACTAATTACTTCTTTTTCAGTCTCACCAATATTGTTATTTTCCCAAATATATTTATTAATTTGGTCATTAAATTCATTTACTTCAACTTGTTCTACTTTATGTGGTAGGGAATAATATAAAAAATCTTTATAAGATAAATTATAATAAGATGAAATATAAGCAGCATGTAATCCCTCAACTATGGCAAGATAAAGCAAAACGCCTACAATTGTATCCTTAAGTGTCTTTTTAAAATTTTTATTAGTTTTTTTAGCTTTTACTTTATGTCTTTTCTTATTATAGTTACCGTTTTCAATCTTTTTTAAATAATAATCAATATTATAATCTTCTTGCATTTTTTCTCCCCCTTAATAAAGATCCACGCCTAAAAGACGTGGTATTTCGCTAAGGCCTATAAGGCCGGTTACTGGCGGCCTCCATTTGGAG
>CANPXJ010000083.1 GCA_947585915.1 uncultured Bacilli bacterium
TAAACTTTATAATTGCACTAAAAAGGAATCCCGTAGGGATTCGCAATGAAAAAATTTATTTTTTCATTTCTTCTTGTGTCTGAAAATAGCAAAAAATTATAAAAATGCCACCTAAATGCCACCTAAAATTGGTTTTTAAAATTTGGTTGTCTCACAAACCCTTATAAATAAAGGGTTTCAACAAAAATGGAGCGCTATTGCGCTCCTTCAGGGGGTTTTGGTTGATACACTCTCAACTATTAAAATCGTAAGAGTGAATCAGCATGATGTTGTATCATGCTATAAACATGATATAATGAAATTAGGTTTTTGTCAATTAATAATTTTATAATTTTAAAATTTTTATAAATTGACATTAGATAACAGGGGATGAATAAAAATGATAAAAAAACACTATTTAAAATTACTTGATTTTGATAATAAACCAACCTTTTTAACTAAATACTTACAAGCTTCTAGTTTATTAAGATTACAAAAAATTGGTTTTTTCTGTGGTATGGATTTTGCTTCTAAAAATATATATAATTTTAAAGAATATATTAGTAGATATGACCATAGTTTAAGTGTAGCGCTATTAACTTATAAATTAACTCATGCTAAAAAAGCTACTTTAGCTGGGTTATTCCACGATATTTCCACCCCTTGCTTTTCTCATGTCATTGACTTTATGAATGAGGATTATATTAAGCAAGAAACAACTGAAAAATATACTAAAGATATAATAATGAAAGATAAATATTTAATAGAGTGTCTAAAAGAAGATAATATTGGTATTGATGAAGTAGAAGATTTTAAAAAATATCCTATTGTTGATAGTCCTCGCCCTAGATTGTGTGCGGATCGTTTAGATGGTTTAATTTATATTGGCACAACTTGGACCCAAAATTTAGTAATAGAAGAAATAAAACAAATTATTGATGATTTAATTATAGTAAACAATGAAGATGAAAAATTAGAAATTGCCTTTAAATCATTAAAAATTGCTCAAAAAATAAAAACAACAAGTGAAATAGATAATCAATATTGTTCTTCTAAAGAAGATAACTACATGATGTTATTGCTCGCCAAAATTGTTAAAATACTGATAAAAAGAGGGTATATAAAATATGAAGATTTATATATATGGAATGAAGATGATTTAATTTCTTTATTAAATATGATAAATGATGAAGAAATAAGAAACTATTTTTATATTTTTAAAACTATTCAAAAGCAAGATATTCCGGGTACTAATGAGTTAAGAGTTAAAAAGCGCGTGTTAGACCCCTTAGTAGCAAACAAACGCTTTAGTAAAATAAAAAAAATAATAACTAAAGTTTGATTTATAAGGATATTTTTTATATAATTAGTTTGGTGATGCAAAATGAGTAAAAAAAATAATAAAGGAAATAATAGAAAAGTTCGTAAAATTGAAACAGAAGAAAATAAAATAGTTAAAAGATTTTTGATTATCTTACTTGTAGTAATTGCTTGTATTGGGATTGTTTATTTGATAACAAAATTAATAGTTGATAAAGATGAAGCAAAAACAGACACCAAAACTACTGAAACTTTTGATTATGATAAAACAATTTTAGGTTCAGCTTTTAATCGTCCTTATGAAGAATATTACATTATTGCTTATAAAGGTACAGATGAAGAGGCCGTTAATTTATCAAATTCAATTAATACATATCTAACAAAAGAAAATCATACTAAAATTTATTATGCTGATTTAGATGATTACATGAACAAAAAATTCTATGATGAAGAAAATGTTAATAAAAATGCTACTAAAGCAAGTGAACTTAAAGTAGGTAAATATAATTTAATTAAATTTAAAGATGGTCAAATAACAGAATTTATAACTGATATTGATAGTATAAAAGAAATTTTAGAAGAAGAGTAATGCTTAAAAATGTATTACTTTTTCTTTAATTATTTATTTGCATATGATATTATAAGAATGCAAGAGTAGGTGGGGACATGAAAAGAAAATCAAAAAGGTCAAAAAAAATATATGGTTTTAAATTAATTGAAGTTATAGTTATCGTTATAACAACAAGTATTTTATGTACAGTGGCAACAGGAATGATTTTTTATAAACATTATGAAAGAACACCTATTTTATCTCAAAATAAGAAAAATAATGAATATATAAATGAATTTTTAGATGTATATGACTCAATTACTAAAGAGTATTATGAAGAGGTAAATCAAAACGAATTAATTGATAGTGCAATAAATGGAATGTTTAGTTATTTAGGAGATGACTACTCTGAACATTTGTCTCAAAAAGATACAAACGATTTACTAGAAAAACTAGCAGGAGAATATCAAGGAATTGGGGTAGAAATATATCAAGATAAAATAATTTATGATGTTTTTGAAAATTCCCCTGCCGAGAAGGCTGGTATAAAAAAAGGTGATCAAGTAATTAAAATAGATAAAGAAGATTTAAAAGATAAAGATAATGAGTATGTAGCTGATAAAATAAAAAAATCTGAAGGTAAAATAGATATTGTTTTATTAAGAGAGGGAAAAGAAATTAACGTAGTTGTGGAAAAAGATAAATTATATATTCCTTCTGTAACTGATAAAATAATTGAATCTAATAATAAAAAGATAGGCTATATGCAAATATCAACTTTCTCTAATACGACATATAAACAATTTAAAAGTACTTTAGAAAAATTAGAAAAAGAAAATATCAATAGTCTAATAATAGATGTAAGAAGCAATTCGGGAGGATATTTAGTATCGGCTAAGGATATTGCTAGTTTGTTTTTAGAAAAAGGAAAAGTTATATATTCTTTAGAGGAAAAAGGAAAAACTACTAAATATAAAGATAAAACTAAAACTAAAAGGAGTTATGATGTAGCTGTATTAATAAATGAGTATAGCGCATCAGCATCAGAAATCCTAACTGCTGCTTTAAAAGATAGTTATAATGCTACTTTAGTTGGTAAAAAAAGTTATGGCAAGGGAAAAGTTCAACAAACTTTAGATTTAGATGATGGGTCAATGGCTAAATATACGACTGCTAAATGGTTGACTCCAAAAGGAACATGTATAGATAAAGTAGGCATTTCTCCTGATTATGAAGTTGATTTGGAAATAAACGGAGAAGAAATTGTTGATACCCAATTAAATAAGGCTGTAGAAGTTTTAGCGAATAAGTAAATAAGGCTTGCTGCCTTTTTTTAATTTGGTATTTTTGCGTCTTTATAGTATAATAAATGAGGAAGCGTGATTGGATGAGGAATATAAAAGAAGGAGATAGACTGCAAATTCATTGTTACAAACATAATGGTCGATTAGAAAGAATTTCTGATGAAGCAATCGTTCTTGAGGTTAATGATGAAATGATAGTTTGTGGTAATTATAAAACAACGATAACGGAAGATGATGGTAGAAGTTATAAAACAAAAGAACCGGCTATTTTATTTTTTTACAAAAAAAGATGGTTTAATGTTATAGGTCAATTAAAAAAATATGGGTTATTTTATTATTGTAATATTGCAACTCCATATTTAATTGAAGATGGTATTATAAAGTATATTGATTACGATTTGGATTTAAGAGTTTTTCCGGATGGAGGTTTTAGAGTTTTAGATCGTAATGAATATAACTATCATCGAAAAATAATGCATTATCCTAAAGAATTAGATATCATTTTAAAAAATGAACTTTCAAGTTTAATAGAAATGAAGAGAAAAGAAGAAGGTCCATTTGCTCCTCAAATAGTAGAAAAATACTATCAAAAGTATCAAAGTTTGACGGGAATTTAACAAAAAATAAATTTTTTTGTTTTTTTTATTCATTTTTGTGTTAAAAATGCTTGCAAATACATAAAATATGTTGTAATATTGAAAACAGGTGTTGAAAAAAACGCCTAGAATCACTTAGAAAAACACTAGTTTTACAATTAAATTTTGTAAAATGTCGAAAATTGCAAAAAAAGTGTTGACATTGACAAAGTGATTTGATATATTATTAACGCACTTGAGAAAAAAGTGCCGAAATGATCTTTGAAAACTAAGTAAAAAAGTCAATTTTGAGTAGCAAAGATTAAACTTAAAGATTTATGATTTATTATAAATCATTTTTTATTGAGAGTTTGATCCTGGCTCAGGATGAACGCTGGCGGCATGCCTAAGACATGCAAGTCGAACGAAGGGACCCATTGAAAGCTGCGTGCTTGCACAAAGCTCGATTTGGATTTTTCCCTTAGTGGCAAACGGGTGAGTAACACGTGGGTTACCTGCCTTTAAGTTGGGGATAACAGTTGGAAACGATTGCTAATACCGAATGTGATCTACGGATTAAAGGAGCCTTTAAAGCTTCGCTTAGAGATGGGCCTGCGGTGTATTAGCTAGTTGGTGGGGTAATGGCCTACCAAGGCAACGATGCATAGCCGAACTGAGAGGTTAATCGGCCACACTGGGACTGAGACACGGCCCAGACTCCTACGGGAGACAGCAGTTAGGAATATTCGTCAATGGGGGCA
>CANPXJ010000084.1 GCA_947585915.1 uncultured Bacilli bacterium
TTATTTCCTTTTTATATAGAGAACTTTTTATTTAAAATTGGATTATAAAACAGAGAACTTTTTACTCAAAATTCACAAAAACTTGTTATAAGGATTATAATGGCAATTATTATGATAACAATGGTGTTAAGATTGAATCAGATATAGCTAAAAATTTCATATTAAAATGTGGTTGTAATAACGATGTGACTTTATCAGATTTTAGTTCATCACCATACTATACGGAACAGTGTGGTCCACTTGAAGAAACGGGATTTTGTGATATAGAGGTAAAAGACCAAGATTGCTTTAATGATAGTATTGAACCTAATAAGATTAATGAAAATTCTAATATATCAAAATATAGCTTTTATATAGGAAATAAAAATATTAATAAATGTGTTTTAGCTCAAGTTGATGTAGCTAAGTCTAGAAAAAGTGGCGAAGAAGAAAAAAATTACCAACAATGGCATAATGACTATTGTCAAGTGGCGTGTGCTGAAAACTTTAAATTTACAATGCCGACATTTAAAAAAGCTGTGGCAGGAACTTATTTTGAATTCTTTAACAATGCCCAAGAAACAATTGAACTAAATTCAAATAAAATATGTTCTTCAAGAGTTGACTATTTTAAATTTTATAGTGATATGTTTGGTAACAATGGTCGAGAAGAACCTTTATATGGTTTAAATATGAATTTTGGTAGTAGGGCAATTTCTGTCGATGTAAAAGAACCTGTTGACGCAAAAAGTAATTATATTGGTGGTTTAAATCAACAAGTTATTGATTATGAAACATTAGCTGATTATTTTGCTTATTTTAAAGAACCTTATAATTATACATCCCATACTTATTGTGCTGAAGCAGGTGAAGATGGTTGTAAAAGATATGAAACAAAATATTATACAATTCAATCTAGGGGAGGATTTTCACCATCTTGTACAACAGATGGAAATAGTTCTTGTAACGCTAGCTATTTAGCTAATACTTATGCATCTAAATATAATGATGTAGTAAACAACAAAATTCCTAGTGCTAAAAACAAAAGGCAAGAAATAATCACTCAAGTTAACATTTGTCATACTAATGTAAAAAACGAAAAAATTGATGATAAACCGGAAATTGATTATTCTTATTCTGAGACTTATGAAGATGAAGGACCAATTGAATTTAAGACAACACCTGAAACTACTGAGACAGATGATAAAAATAAACCGGTTGAGGAAGATTTAAATTGTAATGATTTAAGTTTTAACGAACAAGAAAATAAATTTAGTTGTACAAGTGAAGCTAGTCCATACAAACAACCTATTAATAATATATTTGATTGTAGTGGTGAAAATTGTAATATTTTTAAAATAAATTATACTGTCAAGGTTCTTACATCTACTCGTAAATATGAATCAAAAACTCCATTTTATACAATACCAGCCTCAGGTGTTGCCACTCAACATAGTGGTGGTTTAAATCAATTATTAGGAAATGTAATGCCTGTTGCATTGATTGACTTAGGTGAACTTTTAGGAGGATATAAATATGTTTACCCTAAAAGTAAAGAAGGTAGTTATTATTATAATTTCCACTTTAGCAAATTAGGTGATTATATTCAAAATGACGATGTTAATTATACATGCTATTATGGAATTAATAATGATGTTACTACACCTAATAAAACTAATTTCTTTTATCGAAATATTTCATTAAATGTTTTTAACCCTCAGGGTAGAACACTAGGTAAAAATTGGGATAATGAAAAAGGAAAAGCAACTCAATGTGAAATAGAAGGTGGCAATTATAATTATATTAATCAAAGTTGTGCCCAAGAAAATGCAATCCCCGAAGAGGTTTATGCTAGAGCACCTGAATATTCCTTTACTTTGACACCTGAAAATATGCAAAAAATAAGAGAATATAATGATACAAAAGAAGAACTAGGCAATGGTTATGGTGACTTTAACATGGAAGAAATTGATATTAATTCTACTGATAGCAATAATCAAGAATTAAAAGAGGGAGTTTGGTATAAAAGTAGATTCTTATGGGATAGTTCCGAGTGTAATGGCTGTTTCACATTCAATAATAAAGATGATGGTCCTAAATTTACTAAATGGCCGACTGCTGACGGTAAATATAGTAAATTATCGGGCATAGGACCTGCTTGGAAATAAAGAAATACACAAAAATATGTGTATTCTTTTATTTTAAAAATCTTCACTTAAAAGAAAATCAATGGCGTTTAGATGAATAATACCTTTTTGGGATTTATTTTCTTTATCCAAACTAATAACATATTTGTCAAAATTATCATCAATATTAGAAAAAGCACCAAATTCTCTATTAATAGTATTTTCATTTTCTAAATATAGGGAAACTTGAATATATTTTGGTTTATTATCTTTTAAAGCAATAAAATCAATTTCTCCTTTTTTAGTTTTCCCAATAAAAACCTTATATCCTTTGATAAGTAAATCGTTATAAATAATATTTTCTAATGAAATAGAGTAATTAATTTGCGTATTAGAATTTTTAATTTTTTTAATACCTAAATCTGACACATAATATTTATTTAAAGTTTTTAAAACTGCTTTACCTTCTATATCATAACGATAAACTTTATTTACAATAAAGACTGAACATAAAGCTTCTAAATAACTATAAAGAGTTTGAGTTGATAAATTAGAATTCTCTTTTTTTAAATATTCTAAAACATTTTTAGCAGAAAATTCTCTTCCTTCGGTTTCTAATAAATAATTTACTATTTTGTTAAAGGTGGTAATATCTTTAATTTTTAGTCTTTCCACAACATCTTTTAGTATTATAGAATCATATACATCTGAAATATAATTAAATTTGTTAGTATCTGAATCAAAAGAAAATCTTTGAGGTAAACCACCCCATTCAAACATTTCAAATAAAAATTTTTCATAATTTTCCTTTTTTACTTTCATCAATTTTGTAGCCTCTTTAAATGAAAGTGGATTAATTCTAAAACTAACATATCTACCTGTAAGATCTGTTGATAATTCACTGAAAGTCATTCTACTGTTTGATCCGGTTATAAAAATACTGAATTTATTAGTAATTCTTAAAGAATTAATGGCTTTTTCAAAATCATCTACTTTTTGTATTTCGTCTAAAAATATATAATAAATTTTATTTTTTAAACACTTATCTTTAATATAATTATATAAATCTATTGCATCACGAATAAAATTATATTCTAATGATTCAAAATTAATATAAATTATTTGTTCATCGCTTACTTTATTATCTTTTAATTCATCGATTATCTGAGTAAGAATAATTGATTTACCACTTCTACGTAGTCCATATAATATCTTAATAAGAGAAACTTCGTCATAAAATGGTCTAATTTTTTGCAAATATAATTCCCTTTTTAACATTAATTATCACCAGTTTAATTGTATCGTAAATATTTAATATTGTAAAGTAATTTTGATACATCAAAACAAGTTTTTGAAAACATTAATTATTTTGATTTGCCAAAACAATTTCACAAGGTATATTTAGGGTTACTTTGTGAAAAGGTACAATGCCTTGTAAGATTTTTTCTTTCTAAAAGTGTTCCGTACTCATTCTTTCTACTTTAAAAATCTAACCCCCGACACAAGCTTAGGCAAATTTGGTACACGAAATTTTGGACATCAAAAAAATGTACAAAAAATGTACCAAATTGCTTAATTAATGTTAATTTTTTTTGATTTTTCTTAATTATAAGCCGATTAAAAATGATTAAAAAAAGTTAATATTACAGTCTTTAAAAAATGTAAAAAAAGATTGGCAAAAGCCTTAGAACATGGGATAGTATAGCATATATTTATTTTAGGAAGAAGCTTTCTAAGATATAATTAAAGGAGATAAACTTTTAAAGCAGAGAGACACTCCAAAACTTTAGTTAAGTGTTCGACTCACTTATCCTCTGCCAAGTGAAAATATGGCATTGTGCCTATAAATATATAAAGTATTGATAGAAATATCATTCTTTTTTATTTATAAATAATTTTTTATACATTTGCAAATTAAATTAACTTATAATTTGCACAATAATTAATCAAAAAAAATTGCAAATTAATTTAACCACCACAAAAGTGAAATTATATGTTATATTAAAAGAGAACGGCAGTTCTCTTT
>CANPXJ010000085.1 GCA_947585915.1 uncultured Bacilli bacterium
TACTATTTCACATTTATTTTCAATTGTTACTTCATATCCTTCTGTTTCTATTCCTTCTTCATCTGTTATTGGATAAGAGTTATTTAATGTTATTCCTTCTTTATTTTCTTTTACTTCTATTTTTAAACAATTAAAATTATTTGTATTATCTTTTCCTATATATTCTTTATTCCAATATCCATATGTTATTCCACTTATTAATACTATTACTACTATTAGTATTATTGCTATTATTCTCTTTTTATTTTTTAATCCCACATTAATCACCTATTTACTTTTCTACTTCCAATTATACCCCCCCCTAAAACCAATTGTCAATGGGTTGATTAAAAAATTAAAATATGCTATATTGAATATGCAAGTGATACTTGCATATAATAAAAAAAGGAACAAATTAACAGTTGCCATGTTAGTTGTTGCCTGAAGTTTTTATGTATAATCACCTAATCATGTAGAAGTAGGTGATTTTTTTACTCTAAATTAAGTTAGATCTAGGATGATTTTTATTAGTAAAAAAATTATAAGGAGCAAAAATAAGATTACACAATCTTTTTTTGTCATTATATTACCCCTTTCTTCCTTAGAATTAAGAGGCAACACCTAACGTGTTAATTTGTTCCTATAATTATTATATCGAACAAATGTTACTATTTCAATGTTTTTCTTTTACTTTTCGTAAAAAATAAACACCTGCATTTTTTATGCATAGTGTTTATAGCTCTTCTAAAGTATCTAAATAATCTTGGAACTCTTTGGGTAAAGGCACACTAAAAGTTAATTTTTCTTTGGTAATGGGTTCTGTAAAAGTTATTTTAGCTGAATGTAAAAATTGACCAAAAGATGTACTTTTTTTCTTAGAATAAACTGGATCATTAAATACAGGATAGCCAATATACTTCATATGAACTCTTATCTGATGTGTTCTCCCTGTTTCTAAAACTAATTTAACTAATGTATAATTTTTATATCTTTTTAAAACTTCTAAATGTGTAATAGCTTTTTTAGAATTTTTATCGGTTACAGCCATTTCTTTTCGGCTAGTCTCGTTTCTTCCAATTGGAGCATCGATGGTGGCTTTATTATGAGGAAATACTCCTTCAATTAAAGCAATATATTCTCTTTTTACACGTTTGTTTTTAAAATCATCGGCTAAAATTTGATGAGCTTTATTATTTTTTGCCACAAGTAGTAATCCTGTCGTATCCTTATCAATGCGATGAACAATTCCCGGTCTTTCTTTCCCATTTATATCACTTAAAGAATTGGTATAATACATAAGACCATTTACTAAAGTATTGGTATAATTTCCACTACCAGGATGAACTGATAAATTACTTGGTTTATTAATTAAAATAACATTATCATTTTCAAAGACAATATCTAAATCCATTTTAGTTGGGGTAATATCTACTTTTTCTTGATACCCATCTTTAATTATAACATTATCATTTTCTTTTAGACTAGTTGAAGCTTTAGCTTTTTTTTGATTAACTAAAACATAACCTTCATTAATCATTTTATTGATAGTACTACGACTTTCATCTATTTTAGTAGTTAAATATTTATCTAATCTTTTTTCTTCCTTCTCTACTATTATCTCTTTCATAAACTTCTTCTTTCTTAAATATAGCAATTATTAATAAGAATATTCCTATTACGATAGCACAATCACTTATATTAAATATTGGAAAATTATAACCAAAAATTTTAAAATCTAAAAAATCTCGAACATAACCAAAAATAATTCTATCAAGGAGATTTCCCACTATACCTCCCAGCAATAGACCAAAAGCTAATAAATTTCTTTTATTTAATTTAAACGAATACATGTATCGATAAATAATAATTAAAACAATAATCGAAAAAATTATAAGCAAGAATGTCTTGTTAGCCATTATTCCCCAGGCTGCTCCTGTATTTTGATAATAAGTTAAATAAAAGAAATTTTTGATAATCTTTACACTTTTAGATAAGGTTAAAGTAAAATCAATGATAGCTTTACTAATTTGATCTAAAGCCAAGACAATTGTAGATATAAGTAAAATTTTTTTATTCATAAATTAACCTCGCCCATAATTATATCACAACTTAACCAATATTACATCTTCCCCTATTTTTTCAATATTATCAAATGTAAATTTAGTTTCTACTTCGCGCCCAAAGATGCGTTTGAAAAAGTGTTTTTCCTCTGCTATAAAATAATGAATTTGACCCTGTTTTATATCTATATGAACATCAACAACTCTTCCTAATTTTCTCCCATCAACAATACTTACAATTTCTTTAGCTTGAATGTCTGATAAATCCATATTGACACCCCTAATTAAATATATGCAAAATTTATTTGATTAATCTTTTAATATTATTAATAGCATTTTTTTCAATACGTGAAACTTGCGCTTGGGAAATGTTTAGACTTTCCGCAATTTCCATTTGTGTTTTACCAACAATATAACGATTTACTAAAATTTCTTGCTCTCTTTTTTTTATTTGTTTTAAAGCTTTTTTCAAAGAAATTAACATATCTTTATCTTTTTTACTCTCTTTTTTATCAGCAATTTGATCAAGTAAATAAATCGTGTCCCCACCATCGTTATAGATTGGTTCAAAAATACTCACCGGTTCTTTTAAACTATCGATAGCACTAGCTATCTGATATTCTGGAACATCTAACTCTTGAGCAATAACATCATTGCTTGGTTCAATACCATTTTCAGAAAAATATTCTTCTTTAAACTTTAAAATTCGATAAGCCAAATCTTTAATACTTCTACTTACCCTCAAAGGACTATTGTCACGCATATATCTTTTAACTTCTCCACTAATTAGAGGTACAGCATAAGTGGAAAACATAACACCATAATCCGGGTCAAAATTGTCAATTGCTTTAATTAAACCAATACAGCCAATTTGAAATAAATCATCCATATTATGTTTTTGATTATTAAATTTTCTTAAGATACTTAAAACTAATTTTAAATTACCTTCAGTTAATTCTTTTTTTACACTTTTATCTCCACTTCTTAATTTTTTAAATAATGCCATTTGTTCTTCATTACTTAAAACTTTAATTTCACTGGTGTTAATACCGGTAATATCTACTTTATATTTGCTCATATTTTCTCTCCTCATTATCATACTGAGATAATTTAGAGATTTTTATACAATTTTCTTATTTTTGAATAATAAAAAGTGATTCATTATTACTTTCTTTAATAGCTAAAGTATCAGAAATTAAATTTATAACTGGATATATATTTCCAAATGCGGCAACGGTTGTATTATCAAGCATATCATCATGTATTATAAAGTTATTAGTGTGCGTATTTAAAATACTGGCTGGTGACATACTCCACCATAAATTATTTTTATATAAATAATTACTCTCTAATGTCATTTCCCATGCTATACCTGCAAAAACTATTTCATCTGCCGTTATTAACCCTATTTTATTTTTGTATATTCCTCCATAATTTTTTAATGCTCCTTTTTCATCTTTTGGATCTGGGCATTTTAAACTTGGTTGATGAATAAATACCGTTCTGTTTGTTGCTTCTGTAAACCCTTTATCATATACAGAGGTATCATTACAAAAGTAAGAATAAGAAATATATTGATCCTCTTCTTTCAAATTTTCACTATACCATTTTTCCAAATAAGTTTTTATATCACTATTTGTTCCTTCAAAGCTTTCATTAGAAAAACTTCCATCATTATATCTTACTTCACATGGATGTTCTTGTGTGCATGAAAGTTTATTATCATAGGTATATCCTGCATATTTTGCTTCATCATTAACTGTATTAAATTTGGAATTATCGGCAGGTTCATTTAAAATAAGTCTTATACTTCCATCTCCATTTATTCTTAATATCCTCCATATTAAATCATGTTCTTCTTGATTTTCATCAGTTCTTCCTCTCCCAAACTTTACATAGTTATTTTCTACTGCTCCTCTAAAGTAATAACTATCTCCATCATCATCTTCGGTTTTGTATAATCCACTTCCTGTATTTGTTCCACTTAATGGTGGTTCTCCTTTGGAAAAGTCTGGCTCTTCTTCTATTACAACATATCTTTGATTAAATATATATTTTACTTCTACTAGTTTTACTTGACATT
>CANPXJ010000086.1 GCA_947585915.1 uncultured Bacilli bacterium
ATACCAATTTTTTTTGCATTTACTTTTCCATTTTATTTTCTTGCTTTGCTAGTTGCTTTTACTTCTCCAATTCACCCTATAATACTAAAAAAATATGTACTTTTATCCTAGATTTAGCATATGTTAAACTAGGAGGAGATAAAAAATGGCCATTTACAAGGAAATTGTTACCAAAGCTGTTATTGGTAAAGGAAAGAAAACAAGTAGTACTACTTGTAATATAAAACCAGAAATCACTCCTGATACAGTTTTGGGTTGTTGGGTTATTAATCATGAATTTAATGGAACTAATAATGGTGGCAATGTAAATGTTGATGGTGGTTTTGATGTTAATGTTTGGTATTCATATGATAATAATACTAAAACTGGCGTTGCTACTGACCACTTCAATTATAACGATATGATGAAATTAAATTTAAAAAATGATTCTAAAATATCAAATAATTCAGAAATTATTGTTCGTTCTTTAAAACAACCAACCGTAACAGATGTTAATATTAAAGATGGAGTAGTTAATATGAATGTTGAAAAAGAATTAGGAGTAGAAATAGTAGGAGACGAAATGGTTAAAATAAGTGTTGAAGAAGATGAAGATGATTATGAAATTATAGAAGATGAGGTAGAAGAAGAGCAAATAGAAAAGATTGATGAAGAAGTAAACGAAGAATATTTAAATTAGTGTCAACCAATTTATGTTGACACCTCTTTTTATATTTGATATAGTATTAAAGAAATAAAAAAAAGGAGGAATTATTATGGCAGTTAAATTAAGACTTAAAAGAATGGGAGCAAAACAAAAACCTTTTTATCGTATTATAGCAGCTGATTCAAGAAGCCCTAGAGATGGAAGATTTATTGAAACAGTAGGAACTTATAATCCTATTAAAGACCCAGCTATCATTACTTTAAAGGAAGATAGAGTAATGTATTGGTTAGAGCAAGGAGCTATTCCAACTGATACGGTAAGAAATATTTTAAGTAAAAATAAAATCATGGAAAAATTTGCTAAAGAAAAAGCTAAAGCAAAGAAAAAAACTCCTAAAAAAGAAACAGCTAAAAAAACTACAACTAAGAAAACAACAACAAAGAAAACTGAAACAAAAAAAGAAGGTAAGTAGTTAATGGAATTAGTAGAATATACCGAATTTTTAGTAAAAAATATTGTTAAAGAACCAGATATGGTTAAAGTTCAAAGCTTTGGTGGCGATGAGGAAGCAACAATATTAGAAATTATAGTTCATGAAAGTGATTTAGGAGCTGTAATCGGGAAAAAAGGAAAAATGGCAAATGCTATTAGAACAATGGTTCAAGCTTATGCATATTTAAAAGGAATTAAAAATGTTAAAATAAATATAGATTCTTTTTAAAAGTTTCTTTTTTTTGACACTATTTAACATCGAATATGTGATTATATAGTCTAAATTAAATTATTTATGATATAATTTACTAGTCTGAGGTGAGACAAATGTCTAAAAAAAATAAAGACGAATTTCAAACTATAGTTAAAGACATCTTAGAAAATAATAAGTTTAAAGAGTTAGATAATGAATTACACCATGGTATAACTCGTTATGGGCATTCATATCGAGTTGCGAAAGCTACTTACAAATGTGCCAAATTATTAAAATTTGATTATAAAACAGCAACAAGAGGAGCATTACTTCATGATTTTTACTTAGATAATGATTTTAATTTAGAAACCTCAAAACAAATACTTGTAAATCATCCAAATGTTGCTTTAGTTAATGCTAAACAAAATTTTGATATTAATAATGTTGAAGCTAATATTATTAAATCTCATATGTTTCCTTTAAATGGAGTAATGCCTAAATATAAGGAAAGTTGGGTTGTAACCGTAATGGATAAAGGTGTGGCTCTATATGAAATGTATCGTTTTAAATTTAAATTAATAATTAATTTTTGGGCATTGTTTATAATTAATGTCATTACAATGAATAAATAAGAAAAAGCGAGGACAGATGTGGAAAATCTATCAGCTATATATTAGAAAGTGATTCTCAAAGAGAATAAGTAGGGTGGAACCGCGTGAGTTAATTGCGTCCTTACATCATTCTTTTTGAGTTTTTAATTTAAGGAGGAATAAAAAATGAAAGTATTTATTGGTAGTGCTGCTAGTAAAACAATTGATGAATCGTATCTTACTTTAGCCCGTGAGACAGCTGAGTATTTGGCAGATAAGGGTTTGGATTTAGTTTTTGGTGGTGCCAACTTTTCGATGATGGGAGAATGTTTTAGAGCATTTATTGAAAAAGGAAGAAAAGTTGATGCTTACACAGTTAAGTTTTATGAAGATGATTTAAAGGAACTAGAAGGAGCAGAATGTCATTTAGTATCTAATACCTTGGAAAGATTTTACAAAATGTATGAGCATATTGATATATTTGTAATTTTACCGGGAGGTATTGGCACTCTAGCTGAATTTGTTAGTGCATTAGAAGAATATCGAAGCAATAGAGAACATAAATTAATTATTATCTATAATAAAGATGGTTATTATAATAAAATATTTGAATGGATGAATGAACATATTAATACTGGTTTCTTATCTCAAACATTAAATAATGATTTTAAAGTAGTAGATAGCTTAGATTTGTTAAAATATTATGTTGAAGATTTTATGGAGGTGTCAAAATGAAATTAAAAATGGAAGATATAGTTAATTATGCTAAACAATATGGTTTTATCTTTCAAGGCAGCGAAATTTATGGGGGTCTTGCTAACACTTGGGATTATGGACCTTTAGGACGTGAATTAAAAGAAAATTTAAAAAAAGCTTGGTGGAAAAAATTTGTGCAAGAAAATCCTTATAACTATGGAATTGATTCAGCAATTTTAATGAATTCCGAAGTTTGGGTAGCATCAGGGCACGTTGCTTCATTTGCAGATCCTTTAATTGATTGTAAAAAGTGCAAAGCTCGTCATAGAGCTGATAAATTAATTGAGGAATATACAAAGGGTAAAGAAACTGCTGATGGTTGGGTCAATGAAAAAATTGAAAATTATATTAAAGAAAATCATATTACTTGTCCAAAGTGTGGTGAATCCGATTTTACTCCAATCAGAAAATTTAATCTCTTATTTGAAACACATATGGGTGTTACAGAAGAGGCTAAAAGTAAAGTGTATTTAAGAGGAGAAACAGCCCAAGGAATATTTACTAATTTTTTAAATGTTGAAAGAACAATGAGAACAAAATTGCCTTTTGGTATAGGGCAAATTGGTAAAAGCTTTCGTAATGAAATAACTCCTGGTAATTTTATTTTTAGAACAAGAGAATTTGAACAAATGGAACTAGAGTTTTTTTGTAAACCTAATACAGATTTAGAATGGTTTGGCTATTGGAAAAATTATTGTTTAGACTTTTTAAAGGACCTAGGTATAAAAAAAGATAATTTAAGATATCGTGATCATTCAAAAGAAGAATTAAGTTTTTATAGTAAAGCAACAACTGACATAGAATATTTATTCCCAATGGGATGGGGTGAACTTTGGGGCATTGCTGATAGAACTGATTATGACCTTTCTTGCCATATGAAACATTCCAATGTTGATTTAAGATATTTAGATCCAGAAACAAATGAAAAATATATTCCCTATGTTATTGAACCATCTTTAGGTTTGGATCGATTATTATTAACTATTTTATGTGATAGTTATACTAAAGAAAAATTAGAAAATAACGAAGAAAGAGAAGTATTAAAAATAGCGCCTTTCTTGGCACCTTATAAAGTTACAATTTTACCTTTAGTTAAAAAATTTCATCGCGAAAAAGCAACAGAGATTTATGCTGAATTAGCTAAGTCCTTTAATGTTACTTATGATGAAGCCGGCTCGATTGGTAAAAGGTATAGAAGAAGTGATGCAATCGGAACACCGTTTGCTATTACGATTGATGATGAAACAATTAATTATAATACTGTAACTGTTCGAAATCGTGATACAATGGAACAAGAGAAAGTTAATATCAAAGATTTAAAAAAATATATTGAGCAAAGAATTGAATTTTAAATTAATATTAGACAGAAAAAAAGAGTAAATAAATAAAAAAAGGAAAACTTTATGAAAATTAAGAATAAAAAAAGACATAAAGTTTTTT
>CANPXJ010000087.1 GCA_947585915.1 uncultured Bacilli bacterium
ATTGCCATCGCTTTTACTCATTAGAAGATGCCAACAAGCAGTTGCAAGTTTATTTAAGGGAATATAATAATTTTCCCATGCAACCACTTAATTGGAAATCTCCTAATGAGTTGCTTCGTGATTATTTTAACAAGTAAAAATAATCTATCGTTGGTTTGTCGTGACTTTGTCACTTTTGTTTGACAAACCTACATTTTTGCTTATATTATATGCCAAATATAAATAAATTTTCAAAATAAAAATCACTAAAAGTGACCCTTATTCATTTTCTACTTTACTTATTTTAGTTTTAGCCGAAGCTATCGAAGTATTATCAGGAACCATGACATAAGACCTTGCTTTAGTTGAATAAGTACTCATAGACGCTCCTGTACCTTCTAAATATGTCGATTCTATTTCCCAATTTATATTTCTATCTATTTGCATTTTTATTAATTTAGAAATCTCATCACTACTTAAATTAGTTTCAAAAGTTCCTTCTAAACTATCAAGCAAAGAATCAAATTTGGTAACAGAAGAAAATTGCATTAATTCATTAGCCATTCCTTCGATAACATACATTTGATTTTTACCTCTTTGAACATCTCCGGAAGCAAAAGCATGACGTTCTCTTGCAAACGATAAAGTTTTTTTACCATTTAAGATATTATTACCTTTCACATAACGATAATTATCTTTTGATACAAAATTATAATCACTATGAACAGTAATACCTCCTAAACTATCAACTATTTTAACAATCGATGTAAAGTTTACTTTAACATAATAATTAATTTTGATATCAAGCAAATCTTCAATTGATTTAACTGAAGTATCTACTCCATAAATACCAGCATGAGTAAGTTTGTCTTTAGCATTTTTACCAGCTAATGTTACATAATAATCACGCGGAATTGAGGTTAGTAATATTTTACCGCTAACGGGATTTATCGTCGCAACAATATTAACATCACTTCTAGAGACACTAGTAATTTTGCCATAAGTATCAATTCCTGTTAAATATATATTAAAAGGTTTTTTCGTTACATCAACTTGCTTAGAAGTCTTTTCTTCTGGTATTTTTACACTAAATTTATATAAAACTTTCGTATCGCTTTCAAAATCACTGGATTCTTCTTCTAATATTGATTTAAATGAATCTTCAACTAATACTGCTTGAATTTGTTTTTTTAGCAAATCGTCTGATAGTTTTTTAACATCATCATAATCATCATTTTGACTTTCAATACTTTTTTCAATTTTTTCAATAGCTTTTTTATTACCTTTAGAACCATTATCTAAATAACCAATATCTAAACCTTCTAAATCATTAATATCTTCATAATCACGTGAATTCAAAATTACTACTGAATAATTTTCGGTTTTATAATCAACTTTTTTAGTTATCTTATTAATAACATCTTTAGTACTATAACCATAGTAACTAATAACACTAAAACTAGCAATTAAAATAATTGATAAGAATGTAAAAAATATTTTTATTCCTTTTTTTATTCTTCTATTTAATAAAATTAATCCGAAGAAACATAAGACAATAATTAAAACACTTATAAGTAATAAATAATATTTATTAGGTAGAACATTTAAATATTTTAATATTCCTAAAAATACTACTAAGGAAATAAATAATAAAAAGAAGACAAATTTAAAAAATATACTATTTTTTTTAGGTTTATTTTGTTTTGCCATATTTCCTCCTAATAATTATATAAATTGTATTTTGAAATTATATCTAATATTTTAGCAGATACATTTTCAATAAAAGCAATTATTTTGTCAATATCAAACATTATTGGTTTATCACCCGTAGAATTAGTAATAATAATTCCCATTTTTTCGACAATTAAATCTAATCTATCTACAGGAATTTCTTTAATAATAGATTTAGGATAATCTAGTTCTTGATAAAATAAATCTAAAGAAATATTATAATGGTCAATAAGCTCTGTATTAATATTACTATAATCTTTATAAATTAAATCTTTTAATTCGGTATAAGTAACTTTTTTACCTAATTCTTTTTCCGCATAATTATCTATAAAATCATAAACATAATCTAAAAACCAATATTTATCTGTAAGTAAATGAATAAAATACCCCATTTCAAAAGGTTTATTAAGTTCACTTTTATATAAATCTAAAAAAGCTTTAATATTTACTTCCGAATTTTCTCCTTTTCCTTTTAAAAAGTGAGATTTCTTTTTTTCTTCTCCTACTTGTTTACTTAAATCCGGAGCAATACTACCAAGAAATAGTTCTTTTTCGTTCATTTTTAGTTTTTCATTAACTTTTTTAGCAACACACAAGTGCATAACTGTTGATGCCATATTTCTACCACCAAATTTATTGTAACATGGTTAAGTAAATTATTAATCTTTTTTTACATCGGTTACACACTTATTTTACATTAGGCTCAAATATATTTTTTAACCATTTTAAAAATTGCAAGAACTTCTTGCAATTGTATTAATTATTAATATTTTGAACACCACTTGAGATTACTTACTCTTATTCTACTCGGAAAGGGCTTGATTCACTTCCAATTCCTGTGGTGACCATTGCAGCAGCAGATAAATTAATTATTGGCACGACTAAACGAGAATCGGCTATACCATAGTCGCTAAATCCACCTTGATTACCTACATAACCACTATTACCATAATTAGAACGGCAAGGTGAAAGGCTCCGCCACCAATCATTTTGATAAAGATAGTTTGTTTTATCTGCAGGTTGAGCACTCCCCGATAAAGATAAACCTGCCATATTCATTTCATCTACAGTTATTAACCCTATCTTTGTTTTGTATATTCCTCCATAATCTCTTAAACTTCCATCTTGTTTTGCAGGTTCCGGGCACTTTAAACTTGGTTGCTTTATGTTTATTCTTTTATATGCACCATAATATAAATTTCCATTAGTTGTGGCATTTTCGTTTCCACTTCCATATGAGGTATCGTTACAAAAATAACTGGTTGCTATTTTAGTATTAACATCATTTAAATTTTCTTTATACCATGTTTCTAATACTGTTTTTATATTACTATCTTGTCCGCCAAAGTTTTCGTTTGAAAACTCACCACTATTATATATTACCTCGCATGGATTATTCTTTGTACAACTATTGACATTGTCATATGTGTATCCTGTATATTTTCCAGCATGAATCTCTTGATTTGCTACATAATCATTGAACTTTGATTTCCCAATACTATTTATATTCCAATTATTATCTGCTAATATTAATCTTATTGTTCCATCTCCATTGATTCTTATTATCTTCCAGTTTTTATTTGCAAATTCTACGTTATTATTTAGTTCATTTCTATCTCCCCTAAAATAGTAACTTTCTCCTTGATTATCTTCAGTTTTGTATAATCCACTTGTACAACTTTCACTACTATTTTGACATCCTTTACTAAAATCTGGTGTTTCTGTTTGTATTGGATTATTTGCTATTATATTATTTACTAAAGTTTTATCATTTTTATTTATTTGATTTGCTCTTATAGCTATTCTTCCTTTAAATTCTTTACCGCTTCCTAAGTTTTCTGTTATATCTTGGTTTATCCATAATCTTAATACATACGATTTTTTCCCTCCTGTTTGACCACTAGCTTCTGCTCCTGGTACTACATCTTTTAATATTGATCTAGCATTAGAAACCTCTTGATCTGTTAAAGGTACTGGATCAGTTTCACTCATTTCACTTAACAATACTGGTTCTATTTCTCTAGATCCACTTACATTT
>CANPXJ010000088.1 GCA_947585915.1 uncultured Bacilli bacterium
AAGTGCATATTTTATCAATTTAAATCTGCACTTTCTTATTTCTTAGCAAATTACAATTTACTTTTGAAATTCACCATAAAAAAGATGTTTTAAGACACCTTTTAACTTTTTTTAAAAATTCTTTTTAAAACACTATCTTCTTTAATTGGAAGCATTGCTTTAGTATAACTTCCATCCTCTTTTCCTTTTAAATATTCAACATTTTCTAAAAAAGAATTTGGATAATCTTCATCGATTACATAACATAACTCATGATTACTATTTTCAAGGTATTCACCAACAGGATTATGAAGTTTAGTTAAATAAATATTTCCATCTTCTTCTATTTCTTTAGCATATAAAATTCCTTTTGAAAACTTTTCATAATATTTTAATTCTTGATTATCTAAAGAATTAATTTCTAATTCACTTAATCGCTTCATTATAAAAATATTATTTATTTCTTGGATATAATAATTATTTTTAAAATTATGTAATTTATAAATAACATTTATAGGAAATTCTAAATTTTCTAATTCTTTTTTTGTTATCTCTAAAGTAACAATATCATCACTTTTAGTCAAATCACTTATATATTTATCTTTCATATGAATAAGGGGTTTAATTTTATAAACAGGAGAATAAGCTTTAATTTTATGTCTCAAAGTATTACTACATTTTATTAATATATTTACTTTGTCATATAATTTATATTTATAAATTAACTCTTGTTCACTTAAGCCAATATTTTCATCCATTTGCATTAAGTAACTTAAATATGCCATATATTCGACAAATATTTTTTCCATACTCTTCACCCCATTTATAAGCTATTTAACTTATCGACAATTTCCGTCAAATTTTTCCCAGTGATGATTATTATATCGTATTTTTTTTCTTTTGCAACCTTTTTTGCTTCTTTATAATTTTCTAAAGGACAAATAAACACATCAGCTTTATTACGAACAGCTCCAATTAATTTATATTTTACTCCTCCTATTTCTCCAACATTACCATCTATATCAATTGTCCCCGTACCAACGATATTTTTACCATTAGTAATATCTTCTTTGGTTAAACTATTATATATTCCTAAAGCCATCATCAGACCACCTGATGGACCGGATTCACTAGCTTTACTTTTTATTTTAATATTATCTTCAGTTTTTAAATCATAAGTTGTTACAATGGATATACCTGTTTTTAAACCATCTTTAGTATTATAGACTTTGATTGTAACATCTTTTTTCTTATTATTTCGTAATATCTCTAACTTTATAACATCGCCAATTTTATGACTTTCTACAATTTTTTTATACTCATCTAATGACCTAATTTCTACACCATCAGCTTTAACAATTTCATCATATAATTCTAATTTAGTATCAGCTTCCTTAGTAATATAAATGACATTATTATGAATTTTTTTAATGTCAATATTCTTATTTAAAAGACTTAAAGCAGAGATAGTAGCGTTCCCAATTGATTCTTGCATATATAGTTTGTCTTTTTTTAACATATCTTCCATTGTTTCATCTTCTAAAGTTAAATCATCTTTACTTTCAATATCCCAATCAGGAATAACATAAGATGCTAACAAAAAAGGAATAGAACCTCTTACCATGGAGACATAAGCCATTTGTAATTTTCCCTTAGATTCATAATCTTCATCGACTTTAATTCTATTTTCTAAATTTATAGCACCTCCAGGAGCATAGATAACATATGGTAAATCTACCCAAAATAGTAAATTAATAGCAATTAAAACAATTAAAAATACTTTATTTTCTAATATAAATTTTTTTACTTTATCATAAATTTTATTAAACAATGCAATCACCATTATAATTATAGCAGATTTGAAAGGTAGATATGAAAAAAAATATTAAAGATTTAATTATTTTAATAATTTTTACATTAATTTTATTCGGTATCCTTAAAAATTATAATTTAGTTATCGAAAGTATTAAGGCATCAACTAATTTATGGTTATTTAAGTTATTTCCTTCTTTATTTCCTTTTTTAGTAATTGGTAGTATTTTAATTAATTATAATTTTGCGTATTATTTTACGAAAATATTTAAAGTTAAAAGTAATGATTTTATTATTTTTATCTTATCTTTATTATCTGGATTTCCCTCTAGTGCTAAATATATAAAAGATATGTATGTTAAAAAAGATATCACTTTAAATGAAGCTAATAATATTTTATGTTTTACTTTTTTTGCTAATCCATTATTTTTACTTTCGATTTTATCACTAAGTTTTAATAAGAAAATAACTCTTTTTATTATTTTAAGTCATTATGTAGCTAATATTGTTATTTATTTATTTTTAAAAAATAATAATAATAATAAAAATCATATAATAAAGAAAAATGTTAATTTACCAGAAGTTATAGCAAGTAGTATTAAAGATGGTATTAATACTTTACTTTTAATTCTTGGAACTATTACTTTTTATAATATTTTTATTACTATTTTTAAAAGCTTTATTCATAATCAATTTTTAATTAGTCTAATTACCGGTATTTTAGAATTTTCCCAAGGTTTAAATTCCTTAAAATTATTAAATCTTTCTATATTTTTTAAGGCTTTAATGGCTATAATGTTTGTTTCTTTTGGAAGCTTTAGTATTCTTACACAAATAAAAAGTATCATAAGTGATACTAATATTAATTTTAAAAAATTTGTTAAATTTCGCTTTGTTCATGTCTTAATTGCATGGAGTTTATTTGTTTTGCTTTATTATGTATTATAATGGCTTATTTCGATTGGATAGGCATGTCCTTTGTCATCTATAACATTCATTGTGGCTATTAAAAATTTACCATCACTACTTTTTTGATAAGTTACATCGTCAAAAGTTGTACCACTAGGAAAAGTCCATGTTTTAGTTTTTGAATTATTAATGAAATATTCGATTCTAGGCTTAATGCTGTCATTAATGTTCATTAAAATAATACTATTATGTTTACAAGTAATGTCTATTGAATCATTATAGTCTTCATTTACACATTCTTGTTCATCCCTAATTTTATTTTGCACTTCATTTACAATTAGAGCAACTTTTTCTTCGTACTTTATCATACTTAAGCTTTTATCATCTAAATCTCTTAAAGAAATAAGTAAACGAAGCAAAAAAATTAAAACTATTGATATTAATGTTATACTAACAATTATTTCTACTATTGTTACTCCTTTATTATCTATCTTCATAATCTACCCCTTTTGTATAGTTAAATGGGAAAAATAATATTCAATTTTACCATTAACTTCCCTTTGAAATTTTCCGATT
>CANPXJ010000089.1 GCA_947585915.1 uncultured Bacilli bacterium
AGCAATGCCTGATTAGCTCAGTCGGTAGAGCGCACGGCTGTTAACCGTTAGGTCGTAGGTTCGAGTCCTACATCAGGCGCCATTTAAGAATTTAAAAACAAAGTCTAATTAAAGGCTTTGTTTTTTTTTATTAATTATTTATAGTTCTAAATAAATAATGTTCATTAATTAAATACTCTACTATTCCATTATATTCAATAGAACTTACTTTCCAAATATCTCCTGCCCAAGCATTAAAATATTTACGCACAAAATTATCTCTTTCTTTTTCATCTAATATTTTAAACATTAGCTTTCCCCCATTTCTGTAATAATCATAATATATATTTTTTGAAGATGCAATTAAAATCGTTCGACAAATTTCGACATTTAAAAAGGAAGAGGTGTTTTAATTTCTATTTTTTTATTAGTTATGGGATGTAAAAATTTTATTTTATAAGCGTGGAGCATTAAGCGTTTTTCATTATCTTTTAAGCCATACTTTTTATCTCCTAAAATTGGATGATTTATATGAGCCAATTGAACTCTAATTTGATTTTTTCTTCCCGTTTTAATTACTATTTTTAAGAGAGTTTTATTATCTTCATTTTTTAATACTTCGTATTCAGTAATCGCTAGTTTACCTTTATTTTTATTCGTAATAAAGCTTTTTAGATATTGATTCTCTTGTATATAATTTTTTAATGTTTTCTTACCCTTTATTTTTTTATGAACCCATGCTCTGTATTCACGATATACACAATCATTCCAATTATCCTGTAATAATTTTTTAATCTTTTCATTTTTGGCAAAAACAACAATTCCCGATGTTTCCTTATCTAAACGATGTACTATAAAAATTTTACTATTTTTATTTTGTTTTTTTAAATAAGTAAATACAATATTATAAAGGGTTTTATCTTTTTCTTTAGTTGTAGCAATCGTAAGCATTTTTGCTGGTTTATCAACAATTATTAAATCTTTATCTTCGTATAAAATAAAGATATTAGTTTTTAAATATTTAATAAATTTAGGAATAACTACTATTTCATCAGAGTCATTTAAAATATAATTAGCATTAGTTACTATTTTTTCATTAATTCTTACACAACTATTTTTAAGTAAGTTTTTAATATTATTTTTAGAATATTGATTAAAATTTTCTCTTAAATAATCTATTAGTAACACCCGTTATTTCTCCCTTTTTATTTTAATACTAACTTATGCTTATTAGCAAGTATCGTTTCAATTTTCAAATAATTGTGCCAAAAATTATTACTTTCAAAAATAGCTTTAATATTTAAAGTTTTATCATGATTTATTTTTAAATAACTAGTTATACTAGGAATCGACTTAATACATTCATAGATTTCTCTTTTAGAGTAACTACTATATAGCGTATGAATATTTTCAAGAGCTCCAGTTTCATATAAATGAAATAGATGAGGATTTTTAATAGCATTTTCTACAGCTATTAAAGAATTAGTTTCATTATATAAGTTCTTATAAGTATTTAGACAATTGATAAAAGTTGAAATTCCAGGAATGAATTTAGAATATTTTATTTTACGCTGTAAATTTGGACCCCAGGTATCATAAACGTTTCTTTGGACTTCTTTAGAAACATATTTTAAACAAAGTTTAATATAGTCCAAATCAACATCAAAATATTTGGTAATACTATAATATCTTTCCCTTATTTTTTCCTCATTTAAATAGGCACTAAATATTTTACTTTTTCGAATTTTTTGAAAAGCATTAATTTCAATTTCATCAATACATTGACGAGTTACATTAAAAATATTTCCAACTTCTTTTAAAGTTCTTGTTCGTCCATCAGCAAGCCCCCATCTTAAAGAAATAATTTGCATTTCTTTTTCAGTTAAAATTTGTTTTAAAACATCACTAAGGCACTTATTGGGCAATTCTGATTCTACATTTACTTTATTATCAGGAATAATATTTTTTAACGTATTTCCCTCATCATCCCCATTTTCATAATCGAGAGAAAATATTGCTTTTTTATTAAAATCAAAATCAATTAACTCTTTAGCGTTTTTTTCATTAATATCTAAATTTGTACAAATTTCTTCTATAGTTGGATTTCTATTAAACGTATTTTGAAATTTATCTACTAGTTTATTATATTTAGCTAAATTATTATAAAATAAATCAGATAAAGAAAATTGGTAACTACGCAAATAGATATTATAGTAAATATTTTTAATAAATAAATATTCAGCATAAGTAAGTAATCTTAAATCTTTTTTTAAATCAAAATTTTGAACAGCTTCTATAAAACCAGCTACAATTTCTTGATAAAAATCTTCATGTGTAAAATTAGTTTTAAATCTAGAATAACGATAAGCTTTAGCTAGAAGAATTTTTTTATGCATATTAATTAATTCATTAAGGTATTCTTCATTCTTTGTACTTTGATATAGCTCTATTAATTTGTATTCTTTTTCTTTGCGGTATTCATCTTGGTTAATCTCAATGTTTGCTTCTTTTAGTTTATTAACTACTCCATCCATTAATTTTTTAGTCTCTTTTATACTTATATAATCTAATAGACTTGTTTCTAATTTTTTTAAATCTTGTTTATCAACAATTTTATTTTCATAAGCTGATTCTATAAATTCATCAATTTCATATAAGGCTTTATCTTTATTATTTAACTTAGGAATTATTTTATTTAATTTAATATTAGCGCTAGAAAATATACCTACTATTTTTTCTTTTGGTAGGTTTAAAAAAATAGCAATTTCTTCTAAAGACATATCTTTTTCTTGATTAATACCTAAATAACAACTCATTACTTTCTGTTCTAGTGAATTTAAAGCTGGTAATCTTTTCTCAACTTCTTTTATGTCACATTTAAAGTTTAGTAAATACATTTTTCTTTTAATTGATAATTTTTCCATATAAAATCTCCTAAAATACTTCTAAATACATTACACTTTTTCAAAGTTTTTGTCAAGAAAAAACTGCTTTTACACAGTCTCTTTTGTGAATTTTGAGTAAAAAGTTCTCTGTTTTATAATCCAATTTTAAATAAAAAGTTCTCTATA
>CANPXJ010000090.1 GCA_947585915.1 uncultured Bacilli bacterium
CATATTCCATATAATAAGTATTAAAACCTATCCAAGAAAATATACCTTTGGAAAAACGATTTCTTTCATTGATTTTTAATATTTCTTTTATAACATTACATCGGAGCATTCGAAAATCACTTGCACCATCAACAAACTTTATATCATTTAATTTGTCAATGATTTTATAAAAGCATTTTTTAAAAAGAATAGTTAATTTGTTTTCTGCAAAATAAAAAGTTCTCTTTTGAAATAGTAAAAAAACTATTTCTTTTTATTTAAATTTGGATTATAAAACAGAGAACTTTTTACTCAAAATTCCTGTTTTTTTCAAAAAATTATTAATCTCCCGTTTTATTTCGTAAGAATTTATGATAATATTATTCAAGTAAACAACCTCTAATATTTTTGTTTAGTGCTAATTTCTAGTTACCAATTAGATAACTAAATTTTGGGCTTGTTTACCTTATTTTTAAAAATATTGTAGAAAGGAAGGATGCTAATATGTTTAAATTTGAAAAAAGAAGTATTAGTTTTATAAAAAAACATTATCTTTTATTATTATTTATAGTAATCACATTATTAGCAATGTTATCGAGGTATACTCTTAGAACTTTTGAATCAGGCGATTTTATAAATTGTTTAAATCCTTGGTTTGAATATTTGAAAAATAATGGTAAATTTCTTGCTCTTTCTGATTATATTGGAAATTATGGTCCACCATATGTTACGATAATGTCAATATTAACTTATCTCCCTATAAAAAGTTTATATTCGATTAAAATAGTATCAATAATATTTGACTTTCTTTTAGCAGCCGCTTCTGGGTATTTGGTTTCTTATGTAGCTAAAAATCATAATAAATTTTATGGCTTTATAACATATACAATAATTTTGTTTTTGCCGCAAGTATTGGTAAATTCTGCGATGTGGGCTCAATGTGATTCTATATATACTTTCTTTTCCATAATGGCACTTATAATGTTACTTAAAGAAAAATATTGGCAATCTTTTGTGTTTTTGGGTTTATCTTTTTCTTTTAAATTACAATTTATATTTATTTTACCTTTATATATCATTTTATATATTAGTCAAAATAAATTTTCGATATTCAATTTTTTAATAATACCATTAATAAATATAATACTTTGTATTCCAGCACTATTAGTTGGGATGCCAGTGAGTAAAATATTTAGTAATTATATTTGGCAACTAGGGACACATACTGATGGATTAGTTTTAAATTTTACGAATATTTATCAATTGATACATATAAATTCGGCATTTGTAAAATATACAGCAATTGCAGTTACTATTGTATGTTGTATATTACTACTTGTTTATGTATTATATAATGAGGTAAAGTGGAATAATGAAAAAATTATTAGTCTAGGACTTCTTATTTTACTACTAGTAACATATACTTTACCTTTTATGCACGAAAGATACCTTTTTGTAGGTGAAATTATAAGTGTAATTTATTTTATATTATATCGAAAAAATTTATTGTTGGTGGTTCTCATGGGGTTTAATACATTAGTAATGTATGATAGTTTCTTATCAGGATTTACTTCTACAATGCTACCAACACTTTCAATAATTTATGGATTTTTAATAATACTTTTTGCTAGAAACACTTTAATGTTACTTATAGATAAAAATAAAAATATGAAATTGGAGTTATTATGAAAAAACAAGAAATATTATATATTGTTGTACCTTGTTACAATGAAGAAGAAGTAATAAAAGAAACAACTAAAAGATTAAAAGAAAAATTAAATAAATTAATTAAAGAAAAGATTATCAGTAAAGATAGTAAAGTCTTGTATGTTAATGATGGTTCTAAAGATAGAACTTGGGAATTAATTGAAGAGATTCATGAAAAAGAAAAATTATTTACGGGAATTTCTTTATCTAGAAATAGAGGTCATCAAAATGCACTACTTGCCGGTTTAATGACTGCCAAAAAGTATGCAGATGTAGTTATTAGTATGGATGCAGATTTACAAGATGATATAGATGCTATTGATGAAATGTTAGATAAATATTATACTGGAAATGAAATTGTTTATGGTGTTAGAAATTCTCGTAAAAAAGACACTTGGTTTAAAAAAACAACTGCGGAAGGTTTTTATAAATTTATGAAATTTATGGGCGTTGATATAGTTTTTAATCACGCCGATTATCGTTTGGCTTCAAAAAGAGTTTTAGATGAACTTGAAAATTATAAAGAAGTTAATTTATTTTTAAGAGGAATGTTCCCATTAGTTGGTTTTAAAAGTGATGTAGTTTATTATGAAAGAAACGAACGCTTTGCCGGTGAATCAAAATATCCATTAAAAAAGATGTTAAACTTTGCTTGGGATGGAATAACTTCATTTAGTATAAAACCTATTCGTCTAGTATTAAATATTGGTTTAATAATGTTTGTTATTAGTTTAATTGTTTTAATTTATTCACTTGTTATGAAGCTTATTGGTAATACAGTATCAGGTTGGACATTTATTGTTTGTTCTATTTGGATAACATCAGCTATTCAAATGTTAGCTATTGGTTTAATAGGTGAATATATTGGTAAAATGTATAGTGAAACTAAACAAAGACCAAGATACATTATTTCTAAAAATTTAAATGAAAAATAAAAATATGGTTAATCTTTAAAACCATATTTTTCTTTAACAATATATATAGGTCTCTTTTTAGTTTCGATATAAGTTTTGGCTAAATACTCACCTAAAATACCAATTGTAATAAGTTGAATTCCCCCGATAAATAAAATTGCACACATAATTGTAGGGTAACCAGCAATTGGTGTATTCCAAAATATTTTTTCAATTAATACTTCTATAAGCAAAACAAAGGCAATAAATGAAGAAATAAGGCCAATAAAAGTGGCAATTCTTAAGGGTTTAGTACTAAAACTAATAATACCATCTAAAGCATATTTTAAATTTGCTTTAAGCTTAAATTTAGATTCGCCATT
>CANPXJ010000091.1 GCA_947585915.1 uncultured Bacilli bacterium
AAAAAACTTTATGTCTTTTTTTATTCTTAATTTTCATAAAGTTTTCCTTTTTTTATTTATTTACTCTTTTTTTCTGTGCAAAGATAAGTATAAAATATTTTAAATAGTAAATAATATAACTGGTGATGAAAGTGAATAATCATATTGAATTTTTAAATTACATTTATCAAAATGCTGAAATGGGTATTGTGGGAATTAATGATATTATTCCTAAAGTAAAAGACGAGGAGTTTGAAAGTTTATTAAATGAACAAAAAAGTGATTATGAGAATATTTGTAATGAAGCAATCGAAATACTTAAAAAATATGGTAAAGAACAACAAGAATTAAATAAAATGGCTAAAATTAGTAGTTATATGATGAGTATGATGAAAACTATGAAAGATCCATCTACTTCTAATTTAGCTAAAATGATGATGGAGGGGTCTAATAAAGGTATAATTGAAATTACTGAAAAAATAAATAATTTTAAGGAAAAAGACGAAGAAATAGTAGATTTAGCTAATAAACTTCTAGAAACTGAACAAAATAATTTAGATAATCTAAAGAAATTTTTATAATATTGGTTTTAACCAATTTTTTTCTTTTTATTGAAAAAAGTTTTTATATTTTATATAATCTATACTAGGAAAAGGGTTGATAAAATGAAAGTTTTATGTATTGGTCATATTGCATTTGATATTACTTTTGAAATGAATAGTTTTCCTAGTGAAAATACAAGAAACGAAATATTAAATGTCGTTGAAAATGGGGGAGGATCTACAGCTAATTGTGCTTGTTTATTAAGTAAATGGGGCATAGAATCTTATATATGTGGAGTGGTTGGCTACGATTCAAATAGTGAAAAAATAAAGAAAGAATTTAATAATTTTAAGGTAAATCTAGATTTTTTAGAAACGGATTACGAAAAGGGTACTTCTACTTCCTACATTATTTTAAATAATGCTAATGCTACTAGAACGATATTAAGTAAGCCATCAGATCTACCACCAATTAAGAAAAGCGACTATAACAAGTTTACTATTGATTTAATAATGCTTGATGGTTATGAATATAATGCTGCTATTAAAACTTTAAAAACTTGTACAAATTCTATTTCAATTTTAGATGCTGGAAGAGTTAATAAAGAAGTATTAGATTTATGCAGTAAAGTTAATTTTATTATTTGTTCTAAAGAATTTGCCGAAGAGGTAAGTGGAGTAAAGATTGACTATAATAATAATTCGACTGTTGCTAGTCTTTATCAAAATTTGAAAAAAAGATTTATGAAACAAGAGATAATAGTCACTTTAGAGAATCATGGAGCTTTATATGCTTTGGATGGACATATAAAATTAATTCCCGCTTTACAAGTTGATGCTAAAGATACAACGGGGGCAGGAGATATTTTCCATGGTGCTTTTGCTTATCAGTATTTAAAAACAAGAAATATTGAACAATCTGTTAAGTTTGCCAATATTGCTGCTGGTTTATCAGTTCGAAATGTGGGTTCTAAAAATTCATACCCTGAATTAGAAGAAGTAAATAAATATTATGAACAAGCCTAATGCTTTTACTTATTTTTATCCTTCTTTAGATTTACATGGGGAAACAACTTATACAATGATTGCTCCACTCAATAGCTTTATAGATGATAATATTAAATTAAAAAATGAAAACATTATGATAATTCATGGAAAAGGATCAGGAGCTTTAAAAAAAGCAACTCATGAATATTTAAAAAAAGACAAACGAGTAAAAAAGTTTTATTTAGATAATTGGAATGAAGGATGTACAATCGTGCAAATAATACTTGACAAATAATATCAAAATGTTGTATAATCATGGCACATAAGAAATTCAGGGTAGACACTATATTGACAAAAATTATATTTTATGGTACAATATAGACATATTAAGGGGGTTTTATTTATGAAAAATTATGTGTTAGATTATGTAAATGAAAACGAGTTTAGTAAGTTAGAAAGGTCTTTGAAGAAATACAACATGTTAGCTTTTAAAGATTTGAGTTTTAAATATTATCCATCATTAAAAGAAGGTAAGTTTTTGGGTAATAAAATTTCTCAAAACAAAAAGTTGGGAACTGAAACTTATGAGTTAAAACTAAAAAGTGATGAAATGTTTAGTAAAGTTCATGGTGCTGTTAAGCTTATATATAAAGTTTATACAAAAGAAAAAGTTGTAATGCTTCAAACTATTACACCAGAAAAGATTTTATTAGAAGGACATAAATCTGAACTTGGTACTTATAAGGGTATTATGATATCTAAAAATAATGCTTCAAAAGATATGTTTAAAATAGACTTATTAAATTTATTACAAAATAAGTAATTATGTTTATAAAATAAGGTAATCATAGGGTAAGATGGTTATCTTATTTTCATTTTATCGTCGCTTTATGCATAAAATGTATTGCGAGAAAAAAAATATTATGGTATTATTAGTTGGTAATGGACCTCTAGCTCAGTTGGTTAGAGCATCCGGCTCATAACCGGGCGGTCATAGGTTCGAGTCCTATGAGGTCCACCATTAAATTGCAGGTATGGCGAAATTGGTAGACGCGCTAGACTTAGGATCTAGTGGAGCAATCCGTGGGGGTTCAAGTCCCTTTACCTGCACCATAGAGGTTGAAAGTCGCACCTTTGCGATTTAAGAATATAGGTTCATAACATTTGATGTTATGGGCTTTTT
>CANPXJ010000092.1 GCA_947585915.1 uncultured Bacilli bacterium
TATTTATAATAAGTTCCTATGCATTATATAGTTATACAGGAAGTAGTTTAGCATTTGATAGTAAAGTAAGTAAAAAAGTAACAACAAAAGTTAATGTAGTAAATGGAACAGTAGGTGCTTTTGCTGATAGAATAATGACTAACAACACAATAAAAGAAGAGATACCAAATTTTAAAATAGGAGAACCGCCAACAAGTGGAAGTAATACAGGAAGTGGACTATATAAGACAGAAGATGATCAAGGAGAAAGTTATTATTTTCGAGGAGCAGTAGAGAACAACTATGTTAAGTTTGCGGAGATGTTATGGAGAATAGTCCGAATAAATGGAGACGGAACAATAAGACTTATTTTAAATGATAAGATAGATACTGGTTCTAAATTTAATAATTATACTGCTCAAAATGATGTACATGCTGGTAAATATACAGGGTACACATATGACAATACAAATAATTGCACAAGGGATAACCCATGTGAGGTAACATATAATAATGGAGAGTTTTCCAATGAAAAATTTGGTGGAACTAATAGTGATATAAAGACAACACTAGAAACATGGTATAAAGGTAATTTAAAAGATGAAAATGAAAAAGTTGCTCAAGGATATTTCTGCAATGATACATCAAGTCCAAATTACGCGTATAACCCAAGTAGTACATATGTAGCTTACGGAGCAATGGAACGAGTGGGAACACAATCACAACCAAGTTTAGAATGTCCAGAACCAAAAGATCAAAATGGAAATATAAGACCATATGGAGGAATATATAAAACGAAGATAGGGTTAATAACAGCAGATGAAATGAATATGGCAGGATTATCATGGAATCAACCATATGCCGATGAAACAAACTATCTTTATCATAAATATGTTTGGTGGAGCTTGTCGCCTCGTTTTTCTAATACTAGTACTTCTATGTTCGATGGCAGCTATGCCAACATCGGTAGTAACTATATTGCTTCCCGTACCGACGCCGTCGTGCCAGTAATCAATTTAAAAGCTGATGTTCAAGTAACAGGAGAAGGAACAAGTACAAATCCATATAAAATAGTAGGTACAGAAAATATAAATACTAAAGAAGGAGATTATAAACAAGAACAAACATTTAAAGTATATGAAAATGAAGGTTATATATATGAAAAAGTAACATGCACGAATGGAACAAATGCTAGTTATGACAAAAACACAAAAACATTAACTATCAAAAATCAAACAAAAGATACAGAATGTAGAGTAATATTTAATGAAACATTAAAACATGGAATAATAGCCAATAACACAATAAAAGATCAAACTCCAGATTTTTCCAAAGGAGAACCAGCAGAAGATGGGAGTACTACAACAGGAAGTGGAATATATAAAGCCGAAGATGATCAAGGGACAAGTTATTATTTTAGAGGAGATAGAAATGAACTAAATAATAATGTAGAATTTGCAGGAAAAAAATGGAAGATATTAAGAATCAATGGAGACGAAACAATAAGACTTATTTTAAGTGAAAAAATAGAGACCGATTCAAAATTTAATAACTATACTTATAGTGGAAGGGCACAACATGATAAAGTAGGATTTACAATAGGTAATACAAAACACCAATGTACACATGATAACCCGTGTGAGGTAATTTATAATAACAGCGAGTTTTTTAACGAAGAATTTGGAGGACAAAATAGTGATATAAAGACTGTATTAGAAAACTGGTATAAAGAAAATTTAAAAGATGTAAATGAAAAAATAGCTCAAGGATGCTTCTGTAATGATGTGTCTTATGGAAGTGGAAACGAGGATGTCACAACTTCGGGTTATTTATATTACGGAGCATATGACCGAGTGGTGAACCAAAAAAAACCAAGTTTAGAGTGTCCGGACCCAAAAGATAAAAATGGAAGTATAAGAGAATATGGAGGAATATATAAAACAAAGATAGGATTGATAACAGCGGATGAGTTAAATATGGCAGGATTACCACAGAAAACTGAACAGAATATTGCTAAAACAAACTATCTTCATCACGATGATTACTGGTGGTGGAGCTTATCACCTGGTAGTTCGCATGATCACGCTTATGTCTTTGGAAGCGCTCATGGTGCTATCGGCTATTACAGTTATACTTACGCTACGACTGCCGTTTTGCCAGTTATTAATCTGTCTGCTAATATACTGATTAGTACAGGAAATGGTTCAGAATCTGATCCATTTATAATAAAGTGATTTATTCACTTTTTTCTTTTATTTTTCTTTTTTAATCCCAAAATATTGACAATTGGTTTTAGGGGGGGGGTATAATTGGAGATAGAAAAGTAAATAGGTGATTAATGTGGGATTAAAAAAGAAAAATAAAATAATAGCAATAATATTAATAGTAGTAATAGTAATAATAAGTGGAATAACATATGGATATTGGAATAAAGAATATATAGGAAAAGAAAATACAAATAATTTTAATTGTTTAAATATAACTAAAATAAGTGAAACAAGTGGAATAACATTAAATAACGCTTATCCAATAACAGATGAAGAAGGAATAAATGATAAAAATAATATGTATGAAGTACAGATAAAAAATACATGTAACTTAATGGTACAGTATAATGTAATAGCCAATATAATAA
>CANPXJ010000093.1 GCA_947585915.1 uncultured Bacilli bacterium
AATACTATGGCAATTGAAATGCAAATGGATACTGTTGAAGGTATTAAAGAAAACAATGCTCCTGTTTTATTAACTTTGGAAATTGTTCCAATTAACTTTTTATTAATACTTAAGTAAGTGGCTTGCTTTTGCAAGCCATCAAAAAACCACTAGCTTAGCTAGTGGGAGTTAAAAGGCTTATAGCAAAAATGACATCTCTCATGCTATAATATGGCGGTTCAAGCCCATATTAAGCATGAAAGGAGAGATGTCATGGCTAAAAGTTTAGCACATACAAAATATATGTGCAAGTATCATATAGTATTTATTCCAAAATTTAGAAGGAAAGTAATATATAACAAGTTGAGAAAAGATATTCAAAAATATATAAAAGATTTGTGCAAGTGGAAAGGGGTAGAAATAATAGAAGGGCATATGATGAGTGATCATGTGCATTTGCTATTAGAAATACCACCAAGAATGAGTGTATCATATTTTATGGGATATCTAAAAGGAAAAAGTAGTTTGATGATATTTGAAAAACATACAAATTTAAAATACAAATTTGGAAATAGAAATTTTTGGGCAACAGGATATTATGTAAGTACAGTGGGACTAAATGAAGCAACAATAAGAAAATATATAAGAGAGCAAGAACATGAAGATATGATGCAAGATAAATTAACAAAGAAAGAATATGTAAACCCTTTTAAAGGTTTGTTTAAGTAGTCATAGCACTGGGCTTGAACGAAGAGAAAGCCAGCATCCATTTGCGTGCTGGCTAATATAAAAGCCTTATAGGCTGTGTGAAATCCACCCGTTTTACGGGTGGTTATTTAATTATGTTTAAAATTGATAGTCAAACTAAAGATGCAGTTATTAAAAAATTAACTTATTTTAAAGATTTAATTGGTCAAGAAACATTTGATAAACTTATGGAAATATTACTTACTGATAATGGTAAAGAATTTTATATTGGCGAAGAAGTATTATCTCTTTCTTCTAATATTCATCTATTTTATTGTCATCCATATTCTAGTTTTGAAAAGGGATCTATAGAAAACAATCACGAATTTATTAGAAGAGTTATTCCTAAAAGTGTTTCATTAAAACCTTATTCTCAAAAAGACCTTAATTTACTTTGTTCTCATATCAACAGTCTAATTAGAGAAAAATTAAATGGTAAATGTCCTTTTGATTTAATTGAACAATTTATTCCTTTAGATAAAATTAAAGATTTAGGGTTATCTAAAATTAATTCTTTAGATATTTGTTTAATACCTGAATTACTAGGCATTAAAAATATCAATAATATTAAAAAATATTTAAGTGCAGAAGAAATTAAAAAAGCTAATATTTCTTTCCTTAAAAACAATTAATTTTAAATTGCTTTTACTTGTCCAAATTTATATATTATTAAAAAAAATTGGTATTGAAATGTATGCCAATTTTTTTTGCTTTTACTTTTCCATTTTATTTTCTTGCTCTGCTAGTTGCTTTTACTTTTCCAATTCACCTTACAATAGAAAATAATATTTATTATTTTTATGCTTTCTACAAAAAACAAATGTTATTACCTAAAAGCTTAAATATTAATTAATAGTCTATCAAATTATGAAAAAATTAGTAAAAAAGAAATAGTTTATAATTAAAAAAACTAACATATAATATAATTAGGAAAATAAATTATTGATTTCCTACTAAATATGTGGTAAAGTATTACCACAAGTTGTAATTGACTGCATTGTGAAGATCTATTCGAGGAACATATTAGTCAGTCAAGATTATAACATCATGAATAGCATTGTGAAGAATTAATTCGAGGAACATATAAGTCTATTCTTTGTTTTGGGAACTCTATACAGAGTTCCTTTTCAATTTATGGAGGTAATATATGAAAAATGGAGAAATATTTTACATTGATTTTAAAGGAAATAGAGGTTCCGAGATTAATAGTACTCATTTAGGAATAATTTTTACTATGCCAAAAGTTAAAAATATGTTATTTTGTATACCTTTAACAAGTCCAAAGGAAAAACATTTTAAAAATAAAGAGGCTTTTAATAATAGAAATTACAATGAATTAAAATATCAAAATTTAATATATATTGATGAAACTGATTCAATAGCATTATTAGATCAAATAAGAACTATTTCGGTTTTAAGATTAAAGCAATCATATAATATAGTTCTAAATTATAAAAACATTAATTTAATAACTACCAAAGTAATCAAATATATAAGTAACATTTTAAAAAATAATTAAACATAAAAACAAACCCAAATGCTTAATGGGTTTGTTTAATATTTAACATGGTGTCCTGTATGCGACTTGAACGCATGACCCTTTGATTAAAAGTCAAATGCTCTACCTACTGAGCTAACAGGACATTAAGATGGCTGCCTCGGCAAGGTTCGAACTTGCGGAATGTCAGAGTCAAAGTCTGATGCCTTACCACTTGGCTACGAGGCAATAACCGTGGTGGAGGGACATGGATTTGAACCATGGAACCCGAAGGAACAGATTTACAGTCTGCCGCGTTTGACCACTTCGCTA